>CANRCJ010000094.1 GCA_947629105.1 uncultured Clostridia bacterium
CATATTCACAGCTTGCATTGCTGCTGTTGCAACTACTAATGCATTTGGGTTAGCCATTCCAACATCTTCAGCTGCCGCTATTGTTATCCTTCTTGCTAAGAATACTGGGTCTTCTCCACCGAGCAAGCGCTCTAGCTAGATAAAACACTGCCGCATCTGGGTCACTACCTCTCATTGATTTAATAAATGCACTTATATTATCATAGTGGCTGTCCCCATTCTTATCAAAAATCACTTTTCTATTTGCAACACATGCTTTTGCAATTTCATCAGTTATGTGTATAACACCTTTTTCATCCATCTTTGTCGTAAGTACTGCAACCTCTAAGCCGTTTAATGCATTTCTTACGTCTCCAGCAGACGTTTCTGCAATCTTTCTTAATGTAGAATCTTCTATTTCTACATTAAAGCTCTTTAGTCCTTCTTCACTTTCTAATGCATTTTTTAATACCTTAAACACATCATCTATTGTAAGTGGTTCTAGCTTGCATACCATTGACCTTGAAATTAGAGCCTTATTTACCTCAAAATATGGGTTTTCTGTTGTTGCTCCAATTAATATAACTGTACCATTTTCTACAAATGGAAGAAGTGCATCTTGCTGTAATTTATTAAATCTATGTATCTCATCTATAAATAATATACATTTACCGACTCGGATTTAATAAAAGATTTTGAGTTTCTTCTACTATTTTTTTGATTTCTGCAACTCCTGACGTTACTGCATTAATTCTGTAAAATTTATTTTTTGTTGTATTACTTATTACTTTCGCAAGTGATGTTTTACCACATCCTGGAGGTCCCCATAATATTATGCTAGACAATCTATCTGCTTTTATTGTTCTGTATAATATTTTATCTTTGCCTAAGATATGTTCTTGTCCTACGTATTCATCTAGTGTTTTTGGCATCATTCTGTATGCCAAGGGTTTGTTTATATCCATCATATTCTCCTTTCTGCCTAATCTCCTAAGTTAATTTAAGCAAATAGCTCATAAGTTATCTCGTTCTGATTCTAATCTCTTCCAAGTATTGCAAGTCCTCTTCTTATAATATCTTCTACCGAAAGATTTGATAGATTTTCTTTTTCAAAGGCTTTTTCTATTTCTTTCCTGTTATAGCCAAGTACTTGAAGTGCTGACATTGCTTCATTTATGTTCTCATCAATTGATATACTCTCTTCTACTTTTGTATCTACTTCTTGTTCCTCTAATTCAATCTTCATCTTATCTTTTAACTCTAGCACCATTCTCGCTGCTGTCTTCTTACCAATTCCCGGTATTTTTGTAAGCCTTTCGTCATTATTTGTAATTACAGCTAATGCAAATTGATGTGGTTCTACGTTTGCAAGTATAGTTAGAGCAGATTTTGCTCCTATTCCACTAACTCCTATTAAAAGTTCAAACATTCTTAGTTCTTCACTTGTTAAAAATCCATATAAACTTATATTATCTTCTCTTACATGATAGTGTGTATGTATTTTTACTATATCTCCTAAATTACCACATTTGTCTATTGCATTCTGTGGCATGTATATTTTATATCCGACTCCCCCAGTCTCTACAACAACTGAATCATTTAGTTTCATTTCCAAACTACCTTTTATATATGCTATCATTATTCTTCACCCTTTTATCAAACAAATTTTCTTTATTTTATCAAATATATATTTTTTTTTCAAGACTTTTTTATTTTTTTGTTAGTGAATAATATTTTCCAATTAAAGAGAGATGTCATTTCTGACATCTCTCTTGGTTCAAGAAAGTTTAGGTAGGGTGACCTTCCTACATCTCCTAACTATGGGTGGCGGCTGCCTGTTCCGCCCTCAGAAACTTTCTTTATTATTATATGTTAAAATTATTTTAACATACATTTGTTACTTTTGCAAATTTTTATTAATATTCCTTTTTCGTTTTACTTTTTTACACTTTGGTACTTATAATGAGTTATGTACTTTACAAATTCGACAAATTTTTCTATAATATTTTTTATGAAAGATGGGTGAAAAAAATGGAAGAATTAGTTGCTAAAGCAAAGAATGGAGATGATGATGCTTTTGCAAAATTGGTATTATCTGTAAAATCTGATTTGTATAAAATGGCAAGAGCTAGAATAAATAATGAACAAGATATTGAAGATGTAATACTGATTACAGAATATAAAGCATACAAGAATCTCCATAAATTGAATCATGACAAATATTTCAAGACATGGATAATTAGAATATTAATTAATGAATGTAATAAATTTTATCAAGAGAAGAAACGTAATCAAAATATAATGGAACGTTATATAGAGAATCACGACTTTACTGAATCTGATTTTGATGAAAGTGACATTAACATTGATGATTTGAAAAAGCTTTTGACTGATAAAGAAAGAGAAATGTTTGAGCTTCACTATATAGACCACCTTACTACTAAACAAATTTCTCAATTAAAGAATATTAACGAAAATACTGTTAAAGGTAGATTGAAAAATGGTAGAGACAGAATTAAGTCTAAGTACTCAACAATAGTTATAACGATACTTGTAGTGTTTATTGTTGCAACTGGTGCTGTATTCGGTAAAGATATTATTAATTACATCTTATCTCTATTTAACCTAAAATCTGTTGGATATAATAATGATAATGTATTAGATGCAATTGAAGATAAAGAATGGGTACAAAATGTTGAGATGGACTATATCGAGTTAAATGATGAATATTCTATAAAAGTTGATTATCTATTGTTTGATGATATTAACTTGTACATGATATTTGACCTTAAGTCTAAGTCTGGGTTTGGAGAGAATAATAGCTTTGATATTCGCAGCTTAAAAATTCAAGATGAGAATGGTAATATATTAATTGATAAGTCAGAGTTGATGCCAAATCAGTTAGCTTTAATAAATGGATCAAAAAATATTCAATCTACAAGCACAAATATTCGAGAAATGATTTATATGATTTCTAATGGGTATCCTCATATGAATAAATTAACTGTAAGTTTTGACAGTATAATTATATATGATAATTCAAAAAATTATAATAAGTATAGAACTAATGAAAATATCATTGATGTAAACAATATATCTTTTAGCATAACACTTGATGATAGATTTATAAACAAGTCTTCAAAAAAATATGAAATAAATAATCAAACCCAAGATATACATTTTGAAGTAGAAAGAGCTTTGTATTCAGATACTGGCTTTTATGCAATAATTAAAACTAAAGAAAATAATATAGATATTACCATAGAAGGTTCAAATAGAAAATCTTACTCATGCACTAGATTGTTATTAAACATTACTGATGAAGATGATAATTTTTATTATTTGATTACGTCCAATATTGTTCAAGAGTATAGTAATTCAATAATCTTGAAAGATCACAATCATAATTTGGAAGTTATAGAACTTAAAATTGAATAATATAGATTTAAATCCATATAAAAACGCCTCCTCATAAATATTGAGCAGGCGTTTTTATTATTATAGATTACATTTTAATACCAACTATATGAAGTTAATGTTGCTGTTATAACAGCAGAAGAATTTGAACATGTAAGTCTAATTCTTACAGAACTTCCTCCATCATCCCCAAGAGGTATATAATCCATCTTATGATTTTTTCCATTTGTTTTTATTGTATATTTATGTGTTGTTGTTGTTTTATCAACATATATTT
>CANRCJ010000095.1 GCA_947629105.1 uncultured Clostridia bacterium
GTGTTTCTATTGTGTATGTTTCTTCCGCTCCTGAAAACTTCTCACTTTCCGTCTTTCTTCCTTTTAATACTGGAATTGCGAGAAAATCTTCTACTATGTTTGAATATATTTCTAGCATTTTAAGAGTTCTTTTTCTTGCTTCTTCCTCTGTTTCATGAATTGTGTGTCCCTCTTGCCATAAGAATTCACGTGAACGTAAAAATGGTCTTGTTTCTTTCTCCCATCTTAATACACTACACCATTGGTTATATTCCATTGGTAAATCTCGCCAAGATTTAAGCCATTTTGAATAAAGGCTTGAAAAAACCGTTTCTGATGTTGGTCTTATACACAATCTTTCTTCTAACTTTTCTCCTCCGGCTTCTGTAACAAAAGCGACTTCTGGAGCAAATCCTTCAACATGGTCTTTTTCCTTTTGTATCAAGCTTTCTGGTATAAGAACAGGGAAATATACATTTTTTATTCCCGATTCTTTAAATAATTTATCTGCATAATTTTTTATATTTTCCCAAATTGCATATCCATAAGGCTTTATTGGAACAAAGCCTTTTGTTTCTGAATAATCTGCTAAATCTGCTTTTTTAACTATATCTGTATACCATTTAGCAAAATCTTCATCAATATTAGCTATATCTTTTACAAAATCATCTTGTTTTGCCATATCTTTATTCTCCTATCTTTTTATCTATATTATTTTCATAATCATTTTTTTCTTCTTTTTCGCTACTATTTTCATTTAGCATCTGTAAAACATTCGGGTATATCTTTGCTGCATTTTCTTCCCAATTTTGTACAATTTGAATTGCTTGTTCTCTTGATGCTACAAATGTCTGTATTTCAAATATAGTAACACTATTTTCTATAACTTTACATTTTACTATAAATTCTTTTTCACTCAGTGGCATAAATTCTGCTCTTATTGCAGATTCATTTCTTATTTCTCTAAGCTCTCCTTTGACAGTTTCATCAACCTTTAGTTTTACTATTCCTGGTAACATATCAAGTGTTAGGTCAAGTGTGTTCTTTCCATTTTCTGTAATCTCATAAACTATGTCATTTTCTTTTTTGTATGACATTATGTATTTGTTACTTTCTAAATCTACTAGAAACTGTTGAAAATAGAAGTAATTCATATCTTGTATTGATAAAACTATTCTATATAACTCATCATTATTAATGGGTTTTTCCATTGTCGATAATAGATATAGAATTAGTACTTTATTTTCTGCTAGCGTTTCATTATCAGCACCTAGTTTCACTTTATTTCTCACTCCATTTATTTATATTATTCCAAGTGTCTTCTATATATATTTTTCTTTCTGAAGAAAATGGAATTAGTATTTCCTCAGGTTTGATTTTTAATTCTTTTTTTATATCTAAAATAGCCTCTTCTACTTTAGTCACGGCTATTTTATCTGCTTTATTTGCAACTATCAAATAAGGCTTATTTGTATTTTTTATATATTCATACATTAGTTTATCATTCTCTGTTGGCTTATGCCTTATATCTAATATTAAAATAATTAGACTAATATTTTCTCTTGAAAATAGGTATTCTTCTATAAATTTTCCGAACTTTCTCTTGCTCTACCTTAGACATTTTGCTATATCCATATCCGTGGCAAGTCAACAAAATAGAAATTACTGTCTATATTATAGAAATTTATCTGTCTAGTTTTTCCGTGGCTCACTGCTTGTCCTTGCTAAATTTTTTCTATTTACAAGTGTATTTATAAAAGATGATTTGCCAACATTTGACTTTCCCGCAAGAACAATTTCTGGTAATCCCTTAGTAGGATATTGTTTCTTTGTTACTGCTGATATTTCAAATTTTGCTTCTTTTACTATCATTTTTACCTCTTTATTTTTTATTTGGTATAAGTTTTTCAGTACCACCCATATATGGTCTTAAAACAGCTGGAATATCTACTGTTCCATCTTGTTTATAATTGTTTTCCAAAAATGCTATTAACATACGTGGTGGGGCAATTACAGTATTATTTAATGTATGTGCATAGTATGTTTGCTTTTCACCTTTTTTCTTTATTCTAATTCCAAGTCTTCTTGCTTGTGCATCTGTTAAATTTGAGCAACTTCCTACTTCAAAGTATTTTTGTTGTCTAGGACTCCACGCTTCTACATCTACACTTTTGGCTTTTAAATCTGCCAAATCTCCTGAGCAACACTCTAGCGTTCTAACTGGTATATCTAAACTCCTAAATAATTCAACTGTATATGACCACATTTTGTCATACCATTTATAGCTATCTTCTGGTTCACATACTACTATCATTTCTTGTTTTTCAAATTGATGTATTCTATATACTCCTCTTTCTTCAATTCCATGAGCTCCTTTTTCTTTTCTAAAACATGGTGAATATGAAGTCATTGTATATGGAAGATTATCACTATCTAATATTTTACCTTTAAATTTTCCTATCATTGAATGTTCACTAGTTCCTATAAGATAAAGGTCTTCTCCTTCTATCTTATACATCATTGCGTCCATTTCTTCAAAGCTCATAACACCTGTTACAACATCACTTCTAATCATATATGGCGGTATTGCATAAGTAAAACCTTTATTTATCATAAAATCTCTTGCATAACTGAGTAATGCTGAATGTAGTCTTGCTATATCTCCTACTAGATAATAAAATCCATTTCCTGCAACCTCTCTTGCTGAATCTAAGTCAATTCCAGAAAAGCTTTCCATTATATCTGTATGATATGGTATTTCGTAATTTGGAACAACAGGTTCTCCATATTTTTGGACTTCAACATTTTGGCTATCGTCTTTTCCGATTGGTACAGATTCATGCATGATATTAGGAATCTTCATCATTATCTCTTTTATTTGTGCTTTATATTCTTCCTCTAATTTTTCGTTATTTGCAAGTTCATCATTAATTTTTGTGACTTCTTGCTTTACACCTTCTGCTTCTTCTTTTTTACCTTCGCGCATCAAAGTACCAATTTGGTCACTTAATTTATTACGTTTCATTCTTAATGTATCACCATTTAGTGAAATTTCTCTACTTTTTTTATCTAATTCAATCACTTTATCTACTAATTCTAATTTGTGGTCTTGAAATTTTTTTCTGATATTTTCTTTTACAAGTTCAGGTTTTTCTCTTATAAGTTTTATATCTATCATAAAACATTCCTCTTTTCTTCTTTATAACATATGACAAGTTTATCACGTTTTTAGGCTTTTTGCAAGTATTTTTGTAACATAGATTAACTAACTTTAAACAGCCTTATTACCATATAGTAAAAAAAAGAAAAGCTCCATCATACATTACCTGTATGTTAGAGCTTTTTCTTTTTTAAAATGTTACTTACATCTTAAGTACAAGATGTGCAAAAAGTCGGACAACTGTATTATTCTTTCTTCGTTTTCTTGAGTAAGATAAGTGCGAATGATTGTTACTATAGCTCTCATTGTAAGTACTTCATCTGGCAAGTTTATATTTACCTTATTAGCTGTTCTATATTGCCCAAGGTCAACCTCACCAAAATTGTCCTTACATCTGTAATATTCCCTTGGCATCTCAATTAAACGTTTTGCACAGTCAAAAGCAAAAATGATATGTTTATC
>CANRCJ010000096.1 GCA_947629105.1 uncultured Clostridia bacterium
GATGTATGGAAGTATCAACATTTATGTATCCATATACATCTTGGAAAGATTCATTTATTCATACAGCATTTGAATGTGCAGGAGCAACACTTTCAGGAGTAGAAGCTGCATATAAATCTCTAAAAGCACAAGGAAAACTTCCAGAAGATGAACATACAAAATTTATAGCATTTGGAGGAGACGGAGGAACTTACGATATAGGACTTCAAAGCTTATCAGGAGCAATGGAAAGAGGACATGATATGGTATATGTATGCTATGATAATGGAGCATACATGAATACAGGTATACAACGTTCTTCAGCAACTCCACATTTCGCAGATACCACTACATCACCTGCTGGAACAAAAATACCAGGCAAGATGCAACCTAGAAAAGATTTAACAGAGATAATGGCAAGCCATCATATACCTTATGTTGCACAAAGTATTGCAACAGCAAACTTTAAAGATTTATATGAAAAAGCAGAAAAGGCAATATATACAGAAGGACCAGCATTCTTAAATGTAATGGCACCATGTCCAAGAGGATGGGGATATCCAACAGATGAATTAATGCAAATAAATAAACTTGCAGTAGAGACATGTTATTGGCCACTATATGAAGTAGAAAATGGAAAATACAAAATAAATTATAAGCCAGCTAAAAAACTTCCTATTGAAGAATTCCTAAAGCCACAAAGAAGATTTAAGCACATGTTTAAACCAGGTAATGAATGGATGATAGAGGCATTCCAAAAAGAGCTAGATGAAAGATGGGAAGAACTTCTTAAATTAGAAGAAGCAACAAATAAATAATATTAAATATAAAGAAACTCATATTGTAAAAAAATAGCAATATGAGTTTTTTTTTGTAAAAATTTAAGATATAAATTATACAAAATATTAATAAATTTTTACAAAAAAATCATTGAAGAGAACAAGAAATTATGATATATTAAAACATAGAAAACGTGAAGATAAAATTTTTTAAAAATGGAGGTTTCTATGGCAAGACGTGCAAGAAGATATGATGATTATTCAAAATTGAATGTTAAAAAAGTTATCGCAGTAATAGTATTTGTGTTAGTTATTGTGATGTTTTTTATAGGTATAAAATTCTTATTGAATAATAATTCAAAAAGCACGTCAGGAAGAATAGAAACATTAAATTATTATACAGCCTATGACAATGGTAAATGGGGTGTTATAAATTCTTATGGAGAAATGGTTGTAGAGGCAAGCTATGACGAAATGATAGTAATTCCAGATAGTAGCAAAGATGTATTCATTTGCGCTTATGATATAAATTATGCAGATAGTACATATAAAACAAAGGCTATAAATTCAAAAGGAAAAGATATAATTCAAGGATATGATAAAGTAGAAGCAATACAAAATTATGACGAGAAACAAAAGGTTTGGTATGAAAGTAATGTACTTAGAGTTGAAAAAGGACGGAAAATATGGACTTGTTGACTTCTCAGGGAAAGAACTTTTAAGTGCAGAATATGATAAAATAGAGCCAATACAGGGGATAAAAAACAGCTTATTAATATCAAAAGATGATGGAGTTGGACTATGTGATGATTCAGGAAATATAATAATAGAGCCTAAATATAAAGATATTAAAAAAATAGAGAATGATTACAAAAACGGATACATTGTAGTTGATAAAGATAACAAATATGGAATTATAGGATTTGATAAATCTACCATTTTAGAATGTAAATATGATGAAATAAAAGGAGTTTATTCAGCAAGTCTATTTGTTATAAAAAAAGAAGGCAAGTATGCTGTAATAGATAAAGAAGGTCAAACGGTCTTAGAAAACAAATTTGATGAAGTAGAAGACATAACTAACGAATATGTTGTGGCTAAGAAAGACGGAAAAGTTGGAGTACTAAATAAGGCAGGAGAGACAAAAGTAAAATTTGACTATGAGAAAATAAATATCGTAAATGCTAATTATTGTGTTGCACAGAAAGATGAAATGTATGGGATAATTGATTTAAACCGGAGAAGAAAAATTGCCATTTAAATGTATAGATATAAATTATGTAAAATCAGGTGATTTTATAATAGCAGATTATCTAGAGAATAATGAACTTGTTTCCAAGGTATTGGACTCAAATTTCGAAGAAAAAATTACAGGAGTTGTTTTAGAAGTAAACGAATCTAAGGGATATATTAGAGTTCAGACAAAAGACAGCTATAAATACTATAACTTCAAATTTGAAGAAATATCTTCTTCAAGTGTATTAACATCAAATACTTTATTCTTAAGTAAAAAAGATGGAAGATACGGATTTGTTGATAAAGAAGGAAAAGTTGTAGTTGATTACATATATGATGATGCAACAGAGCAAAATAGTAGTGGATATGCTGGAGTAAAACAAGATGGTTTATGGGGTTCAATTGATGCAAAAGGAAATGTAATAGTAAATCCAGAATATAACCTAGATAATAATTCAAAAATAGATTTTATTGATAGATGGCACATTTGTGAAGACGCAAATGCAAATTATTACTTAGATGTATAGCTTTTGTGACATAGAAGTTAAGGAGAATAACAAAAAGTGAAAATAACTTGTGGAACAGATATCATAGAAATAGAAAGAATAAAGAATGCAATAGAAGAAAACAGAACTGAATTTTTAAATAAGATATATAGCGAAAACGAGATAGAATATTGTGAAGAAAAGCATCAAGTTAAATATCAACATTATGCTGCACGTTTTGCTGCAAAGGAAGCAATATTTAAAGCAATATCAAATAAACTAGAAAATAAATTTTCTATATCGTGGAAAGATGTAGAAATAATAAATGATGAAAACGGAAGACCAACAGTGAAATTTATAAATAAAGAAATTAAAGATTTGGATAGCATTGAGATTAGCATATCACATTGCAAAGAATATGCGGTTGCAAATGTTGTGGCAATATGGAAGGATTAAAAATGGAATTATTTGATACACATAGTCATTATAATGATGAGGCGTTTAATGAAGATAGAGAGGATATAATAAATAAAATATATGAATCGGGTGTTACTAAAGCAGTCGTTGTAGGGGATAATATAGAAAGCTCAAGACTGGCTGTAGAAATAGCAAATAGCCATGATTTTTTATACTCAGCAGTACGGAATTCATCCAAGTGAGATTAAAAGTGATGTTCAGGAAATGGATAAAGATATAGTGCAAATTGAGAAAATTGCAAAAGCAAAAAAAGTGGTTGCAATAGGAGAAATAGGGCTTGATTATCACTGGGAAAAAGATAATAAAGAAATGCAAAAATATGCGTTTTTAGAACAAATAAAACTTGCAAATAAGTTAGGACTTCCTATAGTGATACATTCAAGAGATGCCATAATGGATACAATAGAAATTCTAAAGGGAGATGTAAAGCCAAATAAGAAGGGAATACTTCATTGTTGTCAATTAAATAAAGATTTGGTAAAAGCAGGACTCGAAGCGGGACTATATATATCTTTTGCAGGAGCAATAACTTTTAAAAGTTCAAAAAATGCAGGAGAGGTTGTACGGCATGATACCAGAAGACAGAATATTAATTGAAACAGAT
>CANRCJ010000097.1 GCA_947629105.1 uncultured Clostridia bacterium
GGCACGAACAAAGAGCGCCGAGGCGCTTTGTTCCCTGGCTAAAAGTTTAAAGCTTCTAACCTGTTTTACTTGTTAATTCTTCTTCTTTTTTTGTACTGAGAATCCAAATTTTCCTATCTTTTTGTCAAGCGTATAATATCCACCATTTGCATAGGCAATCAAATTACACTTTGATATGTCAAAAGCACCATTTTCATCAATGTACTTTTCATCAGCATTTATTGCAAGAACATCAGCTATAAACATGTGATGTCCTCCTAAGTCTTTGATTTCGTCTACTTTACATTCTATTGATACTGGGCTTTCTTTAATCATAGGACATTTAACAAAATTTGCTTTTTCTTTTGTTAAATTCATCTCTTTAAATTTATCGTAATCTTTTCCTGACCTAACTCCGCACCAATCTGTTGCATAAGCTAATTCTTCTGTTGTTAAATTAATTACGAACTCCTTACTTTCCTTTATTATATTATATGAATATCTTTCTGGTCTTACTGATATATATACCTTAGCTGGTGTAGAACACGTAACTCCAGTCCATGCGATTGTTAGTATATTAGACTTTTCCATGTCTCCACATGAAACCATTACCGCTGGTATTGGATATATAAATGTTCCCGGCTTCCACATTGCTTTGCTCAAAATATTTACCTCCTACTATATATCTATATTCCATGAATATCAAATATATTACTTTATTAGTATAACACATTTTTCAATGCTTTTCAATACGCACATTCTCACTATTGCAATCTTTTTTTCATAATATGTATTATAAATGAATTTTATGGAGGAAAATATAAATGGCAAAAATTTTAGTTTATAATAACGATACAAATCGTATGGAGACATATTATAGAGGAGAATCAGAAGCAATGCCATATAATACTGGAAGAACTTTGACTGTTCGTGAATTTAGAGGTTCTAGCAAAAGTCCTACTTTATGGACTAGCAAGCGTGCAATGCAATCTTGGAACACTCAAAGATATATTTGGGGAGGTCCTATTCCAGTTGGTTTTGCATTTAAGAGGTCTTGGGAAGGTGGGCATTCAAACCAAAGCCAACACTATGCAGGTGTAGCATTTGATGTTGCACAAACCTGGACTAATGCTAGAAGAACTGCTTTAAGAAATAGTGCTGAAAATTCTGGTGTATGGTCTTATGTAGAGCCTGTTTCTCTAACTCCAACATGGGTGCATTTCGATAAAAGGGCTTTAAGTTCGGCTTGCTCAAGTGGAGGATTTCCATTAGTCAAAAGAGGAAGTGTTGGTATGTATACACTAATTGCCCAAGATGATTTAAACACCTTAGGTTATACAACTCGGTGGGCTAGATGGAATTTTTGGTGTTGCTACTGAAAATGCTGTAAGAAGATATCAAACAAGCCGTGGACTTGCCTCCGACCGGAATTGTTGGATGTAATACTTGGCGTTCTCTTCAAGAAAATGTAGTAGGTACTGGAAGAACTTCTACAACCATTGATTAGAATTTAAAAAACTTATATTATAATTATTAAGGAGCTATATATTTATTTTTGAAATATAGTGCTCCTTTATGATATAAATATATTTTTTAACCTGTCTTACTCAAGATGTCTTTTTTCATTTTATGAATAATTTTCTTTTCAAGCCTTGATATGTAACTTTGTGATATTCCAAGCATGTCTGCTACCTCTTTTTGAGTCTTTTCATTTCCTGTGTTAAAACCAAATCTTAACTCCATTATGTCCTTTTCCCTTTTGTTTAACTTTTCCATAGATGCTTTTAGCAAACTTTTGTCAACCTCGTCTTCTATTCTTCTTGACGTGATATCTCCATCAGTTCCCAAAATATCAGAAAGTAAGAGTTCATTTCCGTCTCCATCTTGATTTAATGGTTCGTCAATAGATATCTCTCCCTTTATCTTGTTACTCCTTCTTAGATGCATAAGTATCTCATTTTCTATGCACCTTGAAGCATAAGTTGCAAGCTTTATCTTTTTATCAGTATTAAAGGTGTTAATTGCTTTCATCAACCCTATCGTTCCTATAGAAATTAAATCTTCTATGCCAACTCCTGTGTTTTCAAACTTTTTAGCAATGTATACAACAAGCCTCAAATTTCTTTCAACTAATGTTTGCCTTGCTTCCATATCTTTATTTGCAAGCTTTTTTAGTAGTTCTTCCTCTTCCTGTGGTTCAAGAGGTGGTGGCAATGTCTGACTCCCCGCTATATAAAATATATCTTCTCCATCAAAATCTAATTTTTGTATATACTTTAAATAAATATTATTAAAGTTAAGCTTTAATATTTCTAGTATATTCATATTTTGTATCACTCCTTTCATCTAAAATATCTAAGCTTACAAGTCCAGTATATTCACCATTCTTTGTAATTTCCTTATCATATATTCCAATTATTACCTTTTCCAACTTTTTTTGAATTCCATCAAATTCCACTTTTGCGTAGTCTGGTTTAAACCCTAGTAACATTCCATTTTGCTTTCCAAGTGAAGAAAATGGAATTAATCTAAATTTTGCTATGTATTCTTCATCTATTAACTGGTATTCTCCAGATATAATATTTTGAAGGTTATCTAAAACGTTTTTTTCAATTATTTCTTCTAATTTTCTCTTTTCTACAACTATTACTGATGCACCTGTTATAGGATCTTTTAAGAGATTTCCTGAATCTATAATTGCATGTATATTTACCTCTTTTCCCTTATAACCTATTATTACATCACAAAACATATCATTTTTACTAAGCCTATTTTTTATTAACTTAAATGCAATGTTAAGAATTATTACACCTATCATAGCTCCTAAAAATGTAATTTTTATTGGATATGTTCCTTTTAAAAGTCCATTATTATATAGTATTTCTTGTGGCCTAATATAGTATAGAAGTGCAAAAGCACAGCCTCCAAACACAAACGATGTAAGGTAAAATATGACAACATGTTTAAAAGTTTGTTTTAGATTATTTGGTGTAAATGCCAAATAAACCATTACAACTGATAAGACTATCTGTATCATTTTATTTGAATATATTTCATTGCTTGTCATATATTCTCCGTACAACATAAAGTGCTCCAATCATGCTAGAAATAAGTACTTTTATGACTTTGCACTTTGATTTTGTAACTAGACCTGTTGCAAATAATATGATGCTGTTCATGCATATATTTTCTATAAAGACTACATCTAAATATATAGTCATTTTCTCCTTACATCACCTGCCTTACTTT
>CANRCJ010000098.1 GCA_947629105.1 uncultured Clostridia bacterium
CATATAACATCTGCTATTCCTAATGCCTCATCAACTAATCCTCCTCCATTATCTCTTAAATCAATTATAAGTGACTTTGCTCCTTCACTTGATAATTTATTATATGATTCAAGAAAATCATCGGTACATCCTTCATCAAATGTTGATATTGATATATAACCAATATTATCTTCTAACATTTGACCTTCTACATAGTTTATATGCACTTGTCTTCTTGTAATAGTTACATCTAAATCTTCTCCATTCCTTTCAATAGTCAATGTAACTGGTGTTCCTTCTTCTCCTTTTATATAGTTAGATAATTCCGTTATTTGTTCTGCCTTATATTCTTTTCCATCAACCTTAAGTATTTTATCTCCTGTCTTTATTCCTGCTTCTTCTGCTGGTGTCCCACTTATTGGATATATAACAGTAATAGTATCATTTTCTAAATCTGCCTGCATATATACACCTATTCCTACAAAATTACCTAAAGTTGTAGTCGTAAAATCTTCATATTCTTCTTTGGTATAATATTCAGTATACCTATCTCCTAGTGAAGCCACCATTCCTTTTAGTGCACCTTCAATTAAACTATCTTTGTCTACATCCCCTATATACTTTTCGTCAATTATTTTTGTAATTACCGATATAGCTGAATTTAATCTTTGTGATATATCATTATTAATTTTTCCAGATATTACATATTTTATAGATCCATTATAGTTCACAATACTTGTAATAACAAAAGTTACAAGTGCAACAACTATTATAAGCATAATGGTTTTATATATTCTTTGTCTCTTATTTTCTTTCATAAGAACCCCCTTAAAAAAGTGTACATATATAATTATATTATTCTCATTTATTTTAATTTATTTCTTTATCAATTAAATTCACTTAAAGATTACTCTTTAAGTGAATCTAATATTATTTTTACATTCCTAAATATGGTGCTGGATTTACATATGTTCCATTTAATAATACGCTAAAGTGTAAGTGATTTCCTGTTGAATATCCTGTAGTTCCAACTGTTCCTATTTGTTGTCCTCTGCTTACAGTATCTCCAACACTTACATTAATAGACGTGCAATGTCCATATAATGTTACTAGTCCTCCACCATGTGATACCATTATATAATTTCCAAATCCTCCACCGCAGTGGCATCTTGTTGCTGCTGTCTTTGGATAGTTATGCGTACAAGTGTTAGATACCTTTATAACAACTCCCGTATCTGCTGAAACGATAGTCGTTCCTTTTGGTGCTGCAAAATCCATTCCTTTATGATTAGCTGAACCAACTCCTCCCGTTGCACCAGAACCTCTATATCCAAAATATGATGAAATTCTCGTATAATTACATGGTCTTAAAAGTTGTCCTCCTGAATATGTATATCCTCCTGCTGAATTTGCAGCTTGCTGTCTTGCTATCTCTTGAGCTTCTCTTTCTGCTTTTTTTCTTTCTTCTAAATACTCATCATTTTGCTTTTGTATCTCTTTTTGCTCATCAGATAATTGTGATATGTACTTATTCTTATTTGCCTTTTTATTTGATAAAATCTTTTGTTCTGTATTTAACTGTGCTTGTTTCTCACTAAGTGAGTCTTTCTTTTTATCTAATTCAGCTTTTGCGTTTTCAATTTCAGTCTTTTTTGTTTTTATTGTGTTTAATAGATTTTCATCAAATTCTGCAACCATTTCTACAAAATAATATCTTGATACAAAGTCTGACAAACTACTTGAATTTAATATAACATCTAAAAATGATGTTTTTCCTGCCTTATATTGAGCAAGTATTCTTCTACATAACAAATCATATTGGTCATCATATTTTTGTTGTTCTTCTTTTAACTGCGTTTCAAGTGTTGATATTTCTGAATTTAAAGTACTTAACTCTCTATTTAGATTATCAATTTCGTCTTCCTTTTCTTCTATTTCTGCATTTAATGTCTCTAGTTCTTTCATTGTGGCGTCTTGTTCATCTTTAATTTCATCCATTCTTTCGTTATTTTCATCAATTTTTTCGTTTATTTCATCCACTTTATTTTGCAGTTCTTGTACACTTGTTGCAAAACTGATAACCGAAACTGACAACATTATTAGAATGATCATAATACTTATTATTTTCTTTGTCATACGATTTCCTCCTTGATTATATAATGCATATTTTACACCTCTAAGTATTTCCTCATTGAAATTGAACTTCCTACTACACCAATTCCAACTCCTAATATAATATATGTTATTATTAGCATTCTGAACATATCTGCAAATGTATATAATTTTACACTAAGTTCTTGGAATGTATTATTTTGTGTTAATGCATTTGTTACTAAGTTATATATTCCTCCAACAAGCAATATTGTAATCAATGCTGACACAACTCCTATTATAATTCCTTCTACTACGAATGGCCATCTTATAAAACTATTAGTTGCTCCAACATACTTCATAATAGATATTTCTTTTCTTCTTGCATGCACTGTAAGTTTTATTGTATTTGTTATTATAAATATTGATATAATTACAAGTATTACAAGTATTCCGAATGTTACAAGTCTTATTCCTCTTGTAATATTAAATAGCATCTCTATTGTATGGTTGCTACTTTTTATCTCTTTGTCTACTTTATCTATTTGTTTTATTTGAGTTTGAACACTGTCATTTAATTCTAGATCTGTTAATGTTACAATGTATGATTCAGGCCATATTTCGTCTAGTCCTTCAACTAAAGTATCATCATTTAAAACATTCTTATATTCATCTAATCCTTCTTTAGCAGTTACTCTTTGAACAGTATTAACTCCATCTATTGCTCTAATCTTTGCTCCAATATCTGTAATTTCTTCTTCTGTTGCCTCCAAATCAATAAAGACTTGCATACCCTGTTCCTGTGATATTTGATCCATCATATAATTTATATTTTCACCAAGGATAAAGAATAAACCAAACATGAGCATTGCCATACACATGATTGTTACCGACGCTATGGTTGATTTTTTATTCTTTAGCGTATTCCTAAATCCTTCTCCAATTAAATAACTTATTACATTATATCTCACTGTTATATCCACCCTTTTTATCATCTCTTACTATATTGCCGTTCTCAATTTGTATAACTCTTTTTTTCATTTTATCTACTATATCTTTTGCATGTGTTGCAACGATTACAGTAGTTCC
>CANRCJ010000099.1 GCA_947629105.1 uncultured Clostridia bacterium
TCTTCTATATTACCATTATTAACTTTTACCTCTGACATTATTACTCCCCCCTTCCAGTGTATTTTAAATTAGCTTTTTTTATTATATCTCTTAGATTACTGTTTGTCAAGTTATTTTATACAAATAGACCAAATAAGTCACCCATTGGTTTATTTTCGTTAAGTCTTTTTATTGCTTCTGCAAATAGTGGTGCTATTGATAACACTTTTATTTGTGGTATTTCTTTTTCTTTAGGTAGTGGTATTGTATTTGTAATTACTAATTCCTTTAATGGTGAGCTCTTTATTCTTTCTATTGCTGGTCCTGAGAGTACTCCGTGTGTGCATCCTGCATATATTTCTTTTGCGCCAAATTCTTTTAATATATTTGCTGCTTCTAGCATTGAACCTGCTGTATCTACTTCATCATCAAATATCAATGCTGTTTTACCCTTTACATCTCCTATAATTGTTGATGCTATTGCTCTATCGTCATTTCCTTCTCTTCTTTTATCTATCATTGCTATTGGACAATTAAAGAATTTAGAATATTTATATGCTTTCTTTGAGCTTCCAGCATCTGTTGCAACTATTACTAGGTTTTTAAAATTTTTCTCTTTAAAATATGCTTGTAATAAATTTTGTGCTGATAATCTATCACAATTTATGTTAAAATATGCTTGTATTGCTGGGTTATGTAAGTCACAGCTAATAACTCTGTTTGTTCCTGCTGCTTCAATTAATTCTGCCATTAGTTTTGCTGTTATTGGAACTCTTGGTTGATCCTTTTTATCTGATCTTGAATACATAAAGTATGGCAATATTACTGTTATTCTTTTTGCTGAAGCACGTTTTGCAGCATCAACTGCAATTAATAATTCCATAACTCTTTCATTTACAGGTGGTGTTGTTGATTGTATAAGATATACATCCTTTTCTCTGACTGTTTCTAGTAGTTGAATAAATGTGTTGTCATTTTTGAATTTCATTCTACTTATTTGTCCAACTTCTATCCCTAAATTTTCACATACTTCTTTTGTAAATTTGTCGGCGCTTTCGCTACACGAAAATACTTTAATATTTTCCATTAATATTTCCCCCTATTTTTTTTAGGTTTTACCCCCTATTATTTTAGCGTTTTTCGACTAATTAGTCAATAATTTTGTCACATTTTGTTGATAATATAAAGCAATTGAGTAAATAGCAACAATGAAAAAGACTAGGAAAAGTTTTACAGGCTTCCTAGTCTTTTTTATTACATCAATTACTTGACCTTGTTGCAATTGCTATAAATATAATAACATACATTCTAAATTTTGTCAACAGTCATTTATTCTAGTACGTACTTCTTAATTAGTTCTACTCCTCCTGCAAATGTTACTAGTATTATTAATGTTAATCCTATATACATTTGTGCCGCACCTGTTCTTACTGTGATTATGCTTGGTGCATCATCAATATCGTCTTCTTCTGGTACTTTATTATTTGGTGTAGAATCTACATCTGGAACATCTTCATCATTTTTATCTTCACTTATCTCTGCTGTATTTACCTTCTCTCCAAAGTTCTCTTTTCCATTTATCCATGTTAGTATTATTTCTACTTCTGCACTTTCTCCTGGCTTCAATAGTGTTTCCTCTAATGCTCTTGTTCCTACTACTCCTTCTCCTAATTCATACCAATCTGGATTATCTTCTTTTACAAATTTTAAGCCCTCTGGTATATAGTCTGTTATCTCTGTTGCATATCCTTCGATTTCTCCCTCGTTTGTTATTCTTATTGTATATGCATATTTTACTACTATTTTGTTTACATCTTTCGCTTTTACTTCTAGTTTTACTGGATCCTCATTTTTTGAAGTCTCTGCTGTATGTCCTGATGGTATTTCCTCTGTCTTTCCATTTAATGTTACCATTGTCTTTGTTACCCATTTTAGTAGTGATAAATCAAAGTATTTTACTTTTACTTGGTCATAATCTATATCGTCTTCATTGTCATCATCATCTTCGTGATTATATACTTCATCTCTCTTTGGCTCTGAATCTATATCATCATCTGAGTCTTTTGATATTTGGGCTGTATTTACTATTGTTCTCTCTGTTTCATCTTTTGTCTTTGCTTCATATGTTACCTTGAATGCTATCTTTACGTCTCTATAGTCTGGATTCTTATCTGTTATTTCTCCTTCTTTATCAAATGCTTTTAGCTTATTATCTCTTCCTGTCTCTTTTTCTTGCTCCTCTGATAAATAGTCTGTTATGATGTATTTTGCTTTGCTTACATCTTCTGTCTCTTCTTCATTTTCGTCTAACATCTTCCATCTATATTCTACGTTTGTCTCATTCTCTGGTAAGAACTCTAAGCCTTCTGGTACGTCATCTGTTATCTCATTTGCGTATCCATCTGCTTCGCCTTCATTGAATATTCTTATTGTGTATATTACTGTGTCTCCTGTTGTCAATTCTACTGGCTCTTTTGTATGCTTATAGCTTAATTTTCCATCTTTGTACTCTACCTCTGGATATCTATTATTTACGTTAGTATTTTCTACTTTTGTTATGAATTTTCTTAAGGCTAAGTCAAAGTCTGGTTTTACTTGTACCTTCTCAAAGTCGTCATCATCTTCTTGTCCTGGTACAAAGTCTTTCTTTGATTCTTCATCTTTATAGTTTGGTCTTTTATCATCTTCTGGTAACTCAAAGTTATCATCTGGCTTTGAGTCTTTATCTTCTTCTACTGGATTTCCTTCTTCATCCTTTATCTCTGTTATTTGTGCTAAGTTTGTTAGTATTCCATTTCCTTGTGCTGATTCATCAACCTCACATACTATTTGTACTTCGATATAGTCTAGCTTTCCTTCTCCATCATATGCTAGAAGTAATTTACCATTCTCTCTTGTCTTATATACTTCGTCTCCTGCTGTATTTTCTTCTGCTGTTATTGTTGTCTTTACTTCTCTTGTCTTATCATCATATTCCCATCCATATTTTTTATTTACATCATTTTCTGGTAAGAAGTTTAAGTATTTTGGTAAATAGTCTGTTATTTCGCTAACATACGCATTTACTTCACCCTCATTATATACTCTTATTGTATATGTTACTAAACTTCCCTTTTTTACCATTATTGGATTCTTTGGATGATCATATTCTGATGTTGTGTCT
>CANRCJ010000100.1 GCA_947629105.1 uncultured Clostridia bacterium
CAACATATGTAAAAGATGAAGTTTTAAAAGAAATGTTACCATATTTTGGCTTAAGCTTTGGAAATCCATCTTCTATTTATGGTATAGGAAGGCAAAATAAAAGAGCAATCGAAAAAGCAAGAGAGCAGGTGTCTAAGGCAATAAATGCAGAGGCTAAAGAAATATATTTCACGGGATGCGGAAGTGAAAGCGATAATCTAGCTATAAAAGGTATAGCGTATGCAAATAGAGCAAAAGGAAATCACATAATTACAAGTAAAATTGAGCATCAAGCTGTAATTGATACATGTAAAACATTGGAAAAAGAAGGATTTAGAGTGACATATCTTGGAGTAGATAGAGAAGGAAAAATAAACTTGGGTGAACTTGAAAATTCTATAACAAGTGATACGATTCTAATTTCTATAATGACTGCAAATAATGAAATAGGGACTATACAGCCAATATCAGAAATACGGACAAATTGCAAAAAGTCACAATGTGTATTTCCACACAGATGCTGTCCAAGCAATACGGGAATTTAAAGATAGATGTAAAAAAACAAAATATAGATATGCTATCTATGTCGGCTCATAAATTTTATGGACCGAAAGGGGTAGGAGCACTTTATGTGAGGAAGCGGAATAGAATTTGCAAAAATTCAAGACCGGCCGGACATCAAGAAAAGAATAAAAGAGCAGGAACTGAAAATGTTGCCGGAATTGTAGGACTTCGGGAAGGCAATAGAATTAGCTTATAAAAATATAGATAGTTATAATGAAAAGCTATTGAATTTAAGAGAATATTATATTTCAAGTATTGAAAAGAAAATAGATGATATTTATATAAATGGAGCGAGGAAGGATAGGCTTCCAGGTAATGCAAATATATCGTTTAAAGGAATAGATGGCAATACTCTTCTTTTGAAATTAGACGAGGTTCGGAATTTGTACGTCAACTGGTTCTGCTTGCAATTCTGGAATCTCTGCGCCATCTCATGTGCTGCTTGCAATCCGGAACACCAATAGATTATATAAATGGCTCACTAAGAGTGACATTTGGAGAAGAGAATACGAAGGAGGATGTGGATTTTTTAATAGATAATATTGAAAGAATAGTGAAAGAGATAAAAAAATAGACATTAGAATAACTGGTCAAAACGATTGACTTATTTTTTCATATATGGTAATCTAGTATTTGAAACTAGATAAGAAAAGGTGTGTTATTTTATGAAAAAGAAAGATTTATATGAAGCAAAAGAGTTTAATGATTTAAAAGAAATGATAAATTATGCTTGCAAAGAATTTGCAAAAAATACTGCTTTTGTTATAAAACACAAAGATGGAAAAAATATATCGTATGAAAATATATCTTATGAAAGATTTGGAAAAGAAGTAAATGCTCTTGGAACAGAGCTTATCCAAACAGGTTATAAAGGAAAGAATATTGCAATAATTGGAAAAAATAGGTATGAATGGGCACTTTGCTATACAGCTATTATTAATGGAGTAGGTGTTGTAGTTCCTCTCGACAAAGGTTTACCTGAAAGCGAAATTGAGATGTCAATAAAAAAGGCTAAGGTAGAACTACTATTTTGCGAAGAGAGCTATTTAGAAACAATAAATAATATAATGACAAGAGGAGAAACAACTTTAAAAAAAGTTATTTGCCTTGATGATGCACCAAATATTACTACAGTTAATGAATTAATAAAAAAAGGTGAAAAACTTATAGAGGAAGGAAATAGAGACTACTTAGATGCTAAAATAGAACCAGAAAAAATGGCAACAATAGTGTTTACATCAGGAACAACAGCTTTATCTAAAGCAGTTATGTTATCACAAAAAAATATAGTAAGTGATATAAATGCAATGGCAAAAGTAGAAAAACTATATGAAACAGATACAAATATTGCATTTTTACCATTCCACCATACATTCGGCTCAACTGGTATTTTATTATATCTATCAAGAGGAATGAAAAACGTATTTTGTGACGGATTAAGACACGTTCAGGAAAATTTAAAAGAATACAAGGTAACTGTATTTATATGTGTACCACTTTTGATCGAATCTATGTATAAGAAGATTGAAGCGGGAATTGAGAAAAAGGGAAAAACTAAATTAATTAAAGTTGCGAAATGTTTATCAAATTTCTTATTGAAATTTGGAATTGATATTAGAAGAAAGCTATTTAAAGAAGTTCTAGATGAACTTGGAGGAGAGTTAAGATTTATAGTAAGTGGCGCTTCTGCACTAGATAAAAAAGTAGCAAAGGGACTTAATGACTTAGGAATACTTACAATCCAAGGATATGGACTTACAGAAACGTCACCTGTACTTTCAGCAGAAAACGAGAATATGATTAAATATGGTTCGATTGGCCTTCCTATGCCAGGAATTGAAATGAAGATTAATAATCCTAATGAAGATGGAATTGGAGAGATAATGGCAAAAGGATCAAACGTAATGCTTGGATATTATGAAGATAAAGAAGCAACAAATGAGGTGCTAAAGGACGGATGGTTTTATACTGGAGACCTAGGATATATGGATAAAGATGGAGTTTTCTATATTGCAGGAAGACAAAAAAATGTAATAGTCTTAAAGAATGGAAAGAACATATATCCAGAAGAACTTGAAGTACTAATAAATAATCTTCCTTATGTTGCGGAAAGTATGGTATATGGAGAAGAAAAAGATGACGATTTAGTAGTTTCAGTAAAGATTGTATATGATAAGGAATATGTAAATCAAAAATATCCAAATATTCCAGAGGAGGAATTTAGAAGTATTGTTTGGAATGATATAAAACAAATAAATACTGGACTACCTAAATACAAATATATGAAAAGATTAGTATTAACAGATGAACCAATGATAAAAACAACGACTCAAAAAGTAAAGAGGCAAGCAGAAATAGCTAAAATGAAAAGTGAACAATAGAAAATATATACAAAAATTCCAGTGAAAAGTCACTGGAATTTTTGATTTTGGACACCTATTTTAGATGCCCAGCGGCTTTATCCATTAGGTTGCACACTGCTTACCGAAGAGGTACACCCAATTCATGAAGAGGGAATGAACCTTGTTTTC
>CANRCJ010000101.1 GCA_947629105.1 uncultured Clostridia bacterium
ATCAGGACCATCATTAGTACGGAGGGGGAAGAACACCGAAACCAGGGGAGATAAGCCTAGCAAATAATGGAGTATTATTTTTAGACGAATTAGCAGAATTTAATAAACATACTCTTGAATTAATGCGCGCACCTCTCGAAGATAGAAAAGTCAGTATAAACAGATTAAATGGAAGCTTTGTTTATCCATGTAATTTTATGCTTGTTGCATCTATGAATCCTTGTCCCTGCGGATATTATGGAGCAAAGAATAAAAAGTGTACATGTTCAGAGACGCAGATAAATAAATATTTGAGCAAAATTAGTGGACCACTTTTAGATAGGATAGATATACATATTGAAGTAGAAGGAGCAGAGTATAAAGACTTAGATCAAAAAGGAAAAGAGGAAAGGTCAGAAAAGATAAGAGAAAGAGTAAATAAGGCAAGAAAGATTGCACATGAAAGATATAAAAATTATGGAATATATTCAAATGCAGAACTTACTCCGGAATTGATAGATAAATATTGCATACTTGGAAACGGAGAAAAAGAAATATTAAAAAGGGCATTTAATACATTAGGATTTAGTGCAAGGGGATATTCACGTATCTTAAAAATAGCTAGAACTATTGCAGATTTGGATGAAAAAGAAAATATATCAGTGAAGCATATTACTGAAGCAATATCATATAGAAATTTAGATAGAAAATATTGGACATAAAAAAAGAGAAAGGAAAAGTGAGAAAATTGAAAATAGAGAAGATAGAAATATTTGATAAAGATTTCCCTCCAAGGCTAAAGAATATAAAAAGACCGCCTAAACAATTATATGTAATAGGAGATAAAAGTATATTAAAGCAAAAAGGGATTGCGATAGTTGGTTCAAGAGATTGTACAGAGGAAGGGTTAAGAAATGCAAGAATATTTTCTGCAAACATTGCAAAAGAAGGATTCACAATAATTAGTGGAATGGCAAAGGGAATAGATGCAGCAGCACATTCTCGGCGTAATTGAAGTTGGTGGTAAAACTATTGCAGTTTTAGGCTGTGGAGTAGATAACATATATCCAAAAGAAAATAAAGAAATATATATGAAAATAATAGAAAATGGTGGTGCAATAGTTAGTGAATATCCAATGGGAACTAAACCAGATTCAGAAAAATTTAAGCAGAGAAATAGAATAGTAAGTGGACTTTCTTTAGGTGTATTGGTGGTAGAAGCAGAATTTAGAAGCGGAACGTCTATTACAGCAAAACATGCAATAGAACAAGGAAAAGAAATATTTTGTATACCAAGTTCAAGGGAGAATAGAAAAGGTGTAGGCACTAATAATCTTATAAAAAAGGGCGCAACCTTAGTATTAGAACCAAGTGAAATATTAGAAAAGTTTAATTCAAAAATTAAAAAACAAATTACAATAGAAGAATTAGACAAACAAAGTAGAGTAACAGCATTTAGATTAAATGGAATAAAAGAAGAATATAGACCAATTTATGAAATATTAAATAAACCAATGAGTGTTAATGAAATAAGCATAGAAACAGGGATTGACCTTACAGATGTTTATTCAAAAATGTTAATGATGGAGCTTGAAAAATTAGTTACAAAAGTTGGAAATAAATATGTGATAACATAAAACTAAAAAGAAGGGTAATTCTAATGAATGAGAAACAGTTAGAAGGAAAGATTGGAGAAGATGAAGCAGAAGAATATCTAAAAGAACAAGGATATGAAATACTTTGTAGAAACTTTAGATGTATGAGAGGAGAGATTGATATAATTGCAAAAGATAAAAAAACTATAGTATTTGTGGAAGTGAAAACTAGGACAAGCACAAAATATGGAGAAGCAAAGGAAGCTGTAAATAAAAGAAAACAAAAGCATATCTATGAAAGCGCAAGATATTATTTATATCAAAACAGGAAAGAAAATTGCTTGACTAGAATAGACGTAATTGAAGTCTATATAAATAATCGGAAGAATTAATCTAAATCATATAAAACAAGCTTGTTAAAATAACGTCAATGTGGACAGAATAATAAATCCTGTCCACATTAACCGTTTGTACTTGAAAGGTTTATTTAGTTTTAAACAAGATGCAGTTAGCTCTATTTTTTTCAAATTTGCAGTGATCTGATTTGCCACAAATATTGCAAGAGTGAGGACCAGCATGACATGCATATCCAAGAAGCTCACATTTTTCAAAAGGAATATAATCGAGATTTGAGCGTTCAAAGAACTTCTTTACTTTTTCTTCCTTAGAAGAAAGAATAGGACCAAGAGTTGCAGAGGTCA
The DNA here is from genome assembly GCA_947629105.1 of uncultured Clostridia bacterium. Taxonomy (GTDB): domain Bacteria; phylum Bacillota; class Clostridia; order TANB77; family CAG-508; genus JAAWPK01. The sequence continues at coordinate 2,276 of CANRCJ010000101.1, forward strand.
GAATGATGATGCTTTTGTCGCAAATATCCCAGGTTGTGCAAGTCGGAGTTAGATAACCGTCAGGTGTTTGTAAGATAAACCGAGTGTATTCAGGCTTCTCTGCATTTTTCATAAAAATCTCCTTTCAATTTGTTTGAACATTAAAATAAAATTAATATTCATGTGCCAAGGCAGAATTTGCCTATATAAACAAAAAAATTATATCATAGGTTTACGTAAAAATCAATGGATAATTATAAATGTATTACAATACGAAAATATAACATTTTCCCTAAAAATAATTGACGAATTATGTAAAAAGGTGTATTATATTATGCATAGAGTAAAAAACAAATAGTTAAGACTTACTATACGGGAAGTTGATAGTAAGGCAAAAGTTTTTATAAAACTTGCTCATCTGTTTTTGCATTCCGCTATGAACTAGAAGAAAATATTTTTAATCTTCTTTCAAAGGGAGCTCTAATGAAAGGAGTTTTTTTTATGCAAACAATTTCAAAAACAAAGAAAATGATTTTATCAGCATTGTTACTTGCAATAACAATTGTACTATCAAGATTTTTATCAATTAACACACCATTACTATCAATAGGATTTAGCTTTGTACCAATGATACTTTCTGCAATATGGCTTGGACCTAAATACGCATGTATAATATGTGGATTAGCAGATTTAATAGGAGCACTATTATTTCCATTTGGAACATATTTTGTAGGATTTACAATAAGTGCAATTTGCAAAGGGCTAATATATGGACTTGTGCTTTATAAAAAGGGAGAGCAACTTACAAA
>CANRCJ010000102.1 GCA_947629105.1 uncultured Clostridia bacterium
CTCTGCCGCACTTATATCAGAACGAAGTGCTACATAATAGAGGCTATTTGCGACAAAGATTGTCTGAGCTACAACTGCGAAGATGATGCTGATAATTACGCCCACCAGCAAAGTAATCAATGTTGCCCGTGATGTTTTCATAAGAGAATTACCTCCAAAAAATTTTTTTACCCTAACTGGGGTTTTATTACACTTTAATTATACCATAAATATGATATTTTTGCAAATTTCTTGATTTTGCTAGCAAAAAAATGTTTCAATGCTTTAGTTTCTAATTAGCATCTCCTAATAATTTTTCCTTTATAGATGTCACAATTCCTTGCACATATCCCTCTTGATTATTCAATATATTATTCAAATCTACTTTATTGTTTATATATCCTATTTCAATCAAATATGCTTCTAAGCCAACATTTGAATTACAGTACATATTTCTTCCATAGCCACCATTCCTTCCGTCTACATACGCTCCTGTTGCAATTCCTCCTGTTTCTCTTAACATATATAGATATGGTGTGTTTTCTGTTATGTGATATGGCTCATATCCTTTCCTCTTGGCTTCATTTATAGAATCTTCTATTCCTTTTTCTGTGAATGTCCTTACATAAATTCCATCATCTACTCTATAATTAACATCTAGGTCTGAATATGTTGTATTTGCATATTTAACAATATTGCTTGCAATTGATTTTGCAAATGATAAATTCATTCTTGTAGGTGCATATATTTCTACACCACTTTGCGAATTAGGTTTTTCTATACTGTTTAAATGTATAGAAAATACATATTTTGCACGTGAAGCACCTGTAACATTAACTCTTCCGTCCTCATTATATACTGTTCTTGTATTATATTCTTCGCCTTCTGTTCCATCTCTTGTTATTCTCACCTTTAAGCCTAAATCCTCAAGTTCTTTTTTTACTTGCTTTGCACATTTTAGTGCTAAATCCGCTTCCCTATAACTTCCATATTCTGCCCCTACGTCTCCTCCACCATGACCTGGATCAATTACAACATCATATACTTCTTTGGGAAGTTTTGATTTACATACACTTATGTACATGTATCCTATTTCTTCTTTTTCGTTGTATTTGCTAAATCTAATATCTATTTTGTTGTTTTTATTATTTTTAGTAATAGTATAATATTCAACATTTTCATAATCTGTATTATTCTTCATTGAATATAACTTATATTTACCATCTAGATACTCCGCCTTAACAAATAAATAATATGTATTTATATTTAAACTTTCTAAATCAATTCCTCCATTTATTAAATCTGATGTGTAAAATTCAATTTTATTCTCTATCTTATTATATTTTAGCTCTATTTCTTTAATATCTTCTCCATTTGCTGTATTTAAACATAATGTCATGTTTTTGATATTATCATTATCGATATCTATACTTCCTTTTAGATTTAAATGTGTACCATATACAATATATTCGTTAAGAGATGCTTCTTCCTTCTCTATTCCATCAAACACATCTTTTACATTACTTGATCCTGTAAAAGATGAAATTACTATATAAATCACTAACAATACAAATAACACTATTAGTAATTTTGCTATTATTTTTAGAATATTTTTTACATTCATTTTTTATCCTTCCAGGTCTACAAATATATTTCATATTCATATACACATATAATTTTAGTTAAGGCTTTTATATCATCTATTTCTTGATTTATCCTAAATAGCTTCTGTTTCTTTAATTCTAACTTTAGTTTTCTTAAGTCTATTAATATTTTATCTGATATATTCATTCCAAGTGGAAGTGTTCTATTTGTGTTATCATAATATATAATGTTTGTTAATGGTATAGCTTTTGTTTTCTCATTTAGTTTTATATTAAATAAATTAATTTTTTCAGAATTCTTAACCGACTCTAACGCATTCTTAGGATTAATGTATAAAATATTATAGTTATTTGTATCTAATGGAGAAGAACTAGCACAATATGCATTTAAGTTATATCCAAAACTAAAATTATCTAATGTTTTATCTAATCCTTTAATTATCTCTCTTAGACGTTTTACATATTGTTCGTTTTGAGTATTTTTAGTTATGTCTAATATTCTAAACATACTCCTTTTTATTTCTCTGTGTTTTGTATTTCCTAATGTATTTATTTTTGTTTTATCTTCTGATATTGCGCCAAATATATCAAAATCTTCTGATGAGAATAATATTTCTGTTTTTAATGCTTCTTGTTTAAAATTTTCGATACTTTTAGTAAAATCTTCTTGTTCTTCATTTCTTAATAAATTAATATCCTCTAGCGCACTTGTTTCAGAAATAAATAGATTATCGCAGTCATCTTTTGAAAGTTTCTCTCTATTTGCCTTATCCATTTTCTTTCCAAGTTCTTCTATATCTTCGTTATAGTCAAATGTTTTTTTAAGTTCATTATGCTGTACTTCTTGTTTTTCTGGTTCATTTAATCCGAAGTACACTATCCTTATTTACAAAATGCCAAAATTCAAAAATGCTTTTTTTGTGTTCTTCTATTTCCTCTATGTATCTTTTAGCATTATCTATTTTACTTGTAAGTCTTTCTATGCTGCTTTCTAACGCTTTAATATCTAGATTCATATTTCTAACCTGATTTGTTATTCTATCTAGTATTTTTGTGATGTCTATTAGATTTTCTATAGTGTAATGTTCTCTATTATCATATATTATTTCTTCTACGTCTATTTGCTCCTCTGGTGGTTTTTGTGGTATTTCTCTTTCCTTTTTAAGTTCTTTCAAGTCTTTCTTGCCTTTAAAGAAGTATCTTATTCTTCCAAAGAAACTTTTTTTACATTCAAGATACATTGCAACTTGTTTTTGTCTCATATAGTATTCTTCTTCTTTGTCTTTTTCTACTAGCTTAAGTTCCTCTAAAATGTTGTTAAGTGTAACTATTTCTTCATTTAATCTTTCGCTTTCTGCTTTGTTCTTTAAAAATTCTTCTTTGATAAATTTACTTAAAGTTTCATAATCTATTGTTTTT
>CANRCJ010000103.1 GCA_947629105.1 uncultured Clostridia bacterium
TTCTGCTTTTTCTATTATTGATAGTACATCACCCATTCCTAAAATTCTTGTTGCCATTCTATCTGGATGAAATACTTCTATATCACTTAATTTTTCTCCAGTTGCTGCAAATTTTATTGGTCTACCAGTAACCTTTTTAACTGAAAGTGCAGCTCCACCACGAGTATCACCATCTAGCTTTGTTAAAATAACTCCATCTATTCCAAGTTTTTCATTAAAGCTTGTTGCAACATTTACTGCATCCTGTCCTGTCATACTATCTACTACAAGTAATATTTCATGTGGTTTTACACTTGATTTAATATTTTGTAGTTCTTGCATAAGTTCTTCATCTATGTGTAATCTTCCTGCTGTATCTAAGATTATAACATCATTCAATTTTGACATTGCAACATTTACTGCTTGCTTTGCAATATGTACAACATCTTTTGACCCTTCATTTGCAAAGACCGGGATATTTAGTGATCCTCCTACAACTTGTAACTGCTTAATAGCTGCTGGTCTATATACGTCACATGCAACAAGTAAAGGTCTTTTTCCTTGCTTTCTTAATAGATTTGCAAGTTTTCCTGCTGTTGTTGTTTTACCAGATCCTTGAAGTCCGAACAAGCATAATTATGGTTGGTGGATTTGGTGTAAAGTTTATACGACTTTCTACTCCTCCGAAGTAATTCTACAAGTTCATCTTTTACAATCTTTACGACTTGTTGCCCTGGAGTAAGTGATGTAAGTACATTTTGCCCTAAAGCTTTTTGTTCTATATCTGCAATAAATTCTTTTACAATTTTATAGTTTACATCCGCTTCTAGTAATGCAAGTTTTACTTCTCTTAAGATTTCTTTCAAGTCACTTTCAGTTATCCTTGCCTTACCTCTAAGCTTTTTGGTTATTCCTTGTAATCTCGTTGACAAACCTTCAAAAGCCATATATACCTCCTTAAACTTATTCTTAAACTAAGCACTTTAATTCTTGGACTACATTTTTAAGAATATTTTCTATTTGTTCATCAGTATATTTTGTTTGTATAGCTGATATTTCAGATAATATCTTTTGTATTTGTTTTTCCTGTTTTTGTTCCTTTTTCATAATTCCTAGTTTTTCTTCTAATCCGAAAAAGTTTCTTCTCTCCTTTCACAATACTATCTCTTACAGCCTGTCTCGTTATATTAACTTCATCTGCTATTTCTGCAAGTGATAAGTTATTATTATAGTATAAATCAAGTATGTCTTGCTGTTTGTCTGTTAATAGCTCTCCATATATATCTAAGAGCATTCCAATTTCAACATTTTTATTCATAACTTTCTTATCCTTTTCTTGCATTATTTTTAGATTTAAGTGTAACGCTATATTACTTTACACTATTTTTTTGCTTTTGTCAAGGGTTTTTCAGTAATTTGCATCAAAAAAGAGCATAATTTTTATCTTATGCTCTTTTTGGGATTAAAGTCTGCCTTTTCCAGTGGTACAACCTTAATTGTATATCCCATTGGATATAACATTTTTATTATTGTATTCATTGTTGGAGAATGCGTTCCCTTTTCAATTCTTGCAATTGCTGGTTGCTTTATTCCCGTTTGTTGACTTAACTCTTCCTGAGAAATTTCTAATTTTTTTCTTGCTTCTATTGTTGCTTTTATAATGTCCATTTCTATTTGAATCTGTGCTTCTTCCTCAGGTGTTAAATTTAATTTTCTTTCAAAATCGTTCCATTTTTCCATTTTTTTCACTCCTCGTATCTATTTTTATAATCTTGTAAATACCTTTTAGCCTTTTCAATTTCATTTTGAGGTGTTTTTTGTGTTTGTTTCATAAATACAGATAATAAAATAAATGTCTCTTTTTCAATATTTGCAAAAATTATTCTATCTCTTAAAGGTCTAAGTTCCCAAATGTTATTACTTAAATGTTTAATATATGGTTCCTTTAACATTAATCCTTCTTGCTCTAACATTCTAATATATGCAATTATTTTATTAAATTTGATTTTTCCATCTTTACTATTTGCATTTCTTAGTTTTTTTATGTACCCTCTAACCTCGCTTTTGCCATTTTTATCCTCATAAATAATTATATTATACAATGTGTTAGTATCCACCTCTTATTTATCTTATTTTATTATAACATTTTTGTTATAATAAGTCAATTTTTTTGATTTTATTTTAGGAGATTTCCTAAAAGATAATTAATGCACTTAATGCGCTTTAGAAAATAATATAGTGTAGAAATTAACTACGATATTTTTATATAATATTTTTTTACAAATGTCAATAATTTTTTACTAATCTTACTTTTTTTCAGTTGCATCAAAAAAGAGCATAATTTTTATCTTATGCTCTTTTTTATCTATTCTACAAATTTCCAAGAATAAGTTTTATTTGTTTCCTCCTTCTTTTCTTATATAATAACAAAAAAACAAGCATTTTATACTTACTTTGTAATTGCTACAAAGCAAACAAAAAATGCTTGTGTAAATTTTTATCTATATTTTTATACTCTAAATAGCCACTAACACTACCTGTGTGTACAGCCTCAGGGGTTTTAGCGTTTGCTTTGTTTATCTTCATATTTATTATTCCTTTTGATTTTCTTTTACTTTATAATAGCATTATATAGTTTTCTTTATTTTTTGTCATTCAAATTTTTTATTACATATGTGCTTCAAGAATATATCTCTAGTCATGTGAATTAAAGCTTACAACCACAAACCACAACCGCACGAGATCCGGTGAAACTGTCGCTAGCGCCAGCGGTTCTGAGGAAGCCGAACAATGCATTGACGCTACGCTTGAACACAGGGTAGCCACTCGCGACGAAATCAGCTACGATCGCGCCCTTCCATTTCTGTGTTTCTGTTGTCGCATCTCCTGGAATTGATACTGAACCTGTATACAAGTTACGATATCTTGCATCTGCATTGAATATTTTTGACATATATTGATTACTTGTATTGTATATTCCTGCTACGAATTCATAAACACTACTATCAGCCATT
>CANRCJ010000104.1 GCA_947629105.1 uncultured Clostridia bacterium
CACCAATTGCAACACATTCATCTGGGTTAATTCCTTTATCTGCATCTTTTCCTGTTATTTTCTTTACTGCTTCTTGTACACATGGTACTCTTGTAGAACCACCAACTAGTAATACTTTGTGTAAATCTGATGCACTAATTCCTGCATCTTTAAGTGCTTGGTTAACTGGTCCTATTGTAGAATCTACTAAATCTCTAATTAATTCTTCAAATTTTGCTCTAGTTAATGTAATATCTAAATGTTTTGGTCCTGTGCTATCAGCTGTAATAAATGGTAAGTTGATATTTGTTTGACCTACTCCTGATAATTCAATTTTTGCTTTTTCAGCTGCTTCTTTTAATCTTTGCATAGCCATTTTATCTTGGCTTAAATCTATGCCTTGTTCTTTCTTGAATTCTTCTACTAGGTAATTTATAATTCTTTCATCAAAGTCATCTCCACCTAATCTGTTATTTCCAGATGTTGCAAGAACTTCAAATACACCATCTCCAATATCTAGGATAGAAACATCAAATGTTCCTCCACCTAAATCATATACCATTATTTTTTTATCTGTGTCTTCTTTATCCATTCCATAAGCAAGAGCTGCTGCAGTAGGTTCATTGATTATTCTTAAAACTTCAAGTCCTGCTATTTTTCCTGCATCTTTTGTTGCCTGTCTTTGGCTATCACTAAAGTATGCTGGAACTGTAATAACTGCTTGAGTTACTTTTTGTCCTAAATAATTTTCAGCATCTGTTTTTAGTTTTTGTAGTATCATTGCTGATATTTCTTGTGGAGTAAATTCATCTCCCTCTATTTTTACTTTTTTATTTGTTCCCATATCTCTCTTAATTGAGATTACTGTATTATCTGGGTTTGTAACAGCTTGACGTTTAGCAATTTGTCCTACTAATCTTTCACCATTTTTTGAGAATGCTACAACTGATGGAGTAGTTCTATTTCCTTCAGCATTAGCTATAACTACTGGTTCTCCTCCTTCCATAACTGCTACACATGAGTTTGTTGTTCCTAAGTCAATTCCTATAATTTTTCCCATTTTTTATTCCTCCTTAAAAATTTATAATCTAACAAAATCTTTTGTATAAATTTATAATAATTTTAAATTATTAACACTTATTTAATTTGCAACGATTACCATTGCATGTCTAATTACTTTGTCTCCAAGTTTATAGCCTTTTCTAAATTCTTCTTTTATTACCTTTTCTCCTAAAGTATCATCTTGTACCTGGCTTACTGCTTCATGAAGCTCTGGGTCAAATGTTTTACCAACGCTTTCAATTTCTTTTACACCAAATGCTGATAATACATCTACATATTGTTTAAGTACTAAATCTATTCCTTGTTTGTAGTTTGTATCCTCAGTTTGTGCACTTGCAGCTTTCTCTAAGTTGTCTAGAACTGGTAAGAGCTTATTTACAACATCTCCAAGGATTGAAGCATATAGCATTTCTCTTTCTTTTGCATTTCTTTTCTTGAAATTATCAAATTCTGCCATAAGCCTTTTTAACCTATCTGTTGTATTTTCTAGCTCTTCTTTCATTGCCTGTAATTCTCCATTTTGTTCGTTGCTTTCGGCTTCTATATTTTCTTCTACTTTGTTTTCATTGTTTTCTTCCATAGTTTTCCTCCATTCTTACAAAATTATTTATTATTTTCATTAAAATTTTCATTAAGTTTTTTGCTTATATATTTCATTACTGAAATAACCTTTGAATAATTCATTCTCTTTGGTCCAATAATTCCTATCGTGCCTAAATCTTTATCTCCAACTGAATGTTTAAATGTTACTATACTAAAGTCTTTCAAATCTTCATTTTCGTTCTCATCACCAATATATATTTTTATGTCCTCTGCGAAACCAGTATTTAATATATCAAGCATTAACTCTTTAGTATCTAGCAAATTTACAAAATTTTTAGCAAGTTCTAGGCTCTTAAATTCAGGAAGCTCAAATGATTTATTTGCTCCTTCTAGGTAGAAGTTTTCTTCTTCGTCTTGTATAAGCTTCTTCATTTGCTCAATTATCGGTCTTATTATGTTTATACTGTATTTAAGCTCTCTAAAAATGTACTCTTCAAGAGATGCATCTATTTTTTCAATAGGTTCTCCTTTTAGTTTGTTATTAAAGAAATAATTTAATGTATCAACTTGCTCTTGGTTTATATCCTCGTCAAACTTTATTATTGTTTCTCTAACAAGGCCTGTATCTGTTACTATTATTCCCATTAGCATTCTATTTCCAAGTAATACAAATTTTATCTCTTCAATTAATTGACCTGTAGTTTTTGGTCCTATGCTTACTGTTGTATAATGTGTAATTTCAGAAAGTGTTGTTGTTGCAATTTTTGTAAGCTCCTCTATTCCATTTGCTTTACTTTCAAGCTTTTCTTGAATATATTTTATTTCTTCTAAACTTATATTGTCATATTTAAGTAGCTCATCAACATATAGCCTATATCCTTTTGCTGAAGGCACACGGCCACTTGATGTATGAGTTTTCTCTAAGTATCCCATTTTTTCAAGATCTGCCATGTCATTTCTTACTGTTGCTGAGCTTATATCATTCTCATATTTTTCAACTATTATAGCAGAGCTAACTGGTTCTGCTGTTTCTATATATTCATCTACTATCTCTTTAAGTATTTTTTTCTTACGCTCATCTAACATACTCAATGCCTCCATTAGCACTCATTGTATTTGACTGCTAATATATTATATCTTTTTTTAGCACTTGTCAATACTTTTTGCTAAACTTTTTATTTTTCATGGAAAAAATTAAAAGCTATTGCATTTTTATTGCATTAAAATTAATAAAATAAAATCCTAGAATACTAATATATTAGGCATTCTAGGATTTATTTATTTTTGGTGACCCCTACGGGAATCGAACCCATGATTCCACCTTGAGAGGGTGGCGTCTTAACCGCTTGACCAAGGGG
>CANRCJ010000105.1 GCA_947629105.1 uncultured Clostridia bacterium
AAAGTGAAAGACATGAAAGACATGTTTATGAATTGTTCTTCTTTAACCGAAATAAGAGGCTTAGAAGGCTTCAATACAAGTAATGTAACAACTATGGCGCAGATGTTCAGATCGTGTTGGCGTTTGACTGTCTTAGACTTAAGTAGCTTTGACACAAGTAAAGTAACAGACATGAGCTATATGTTTGAAGGTTGCAGTAAATTAAGTTATATTTATATAGGAGATAATTGGACAACGACAAACGTTACGAACGATCAGTTCATGTACAGCCGTTGTTCGGCTAGACCAACTAGAAAGCCAGAATAATCCATACAAAGGAATATGTTATTAGAAATTTCTATAATATCATAAATCTTGCATAATTTGAAAAATATTAAAAAAATACTTCCTTATAATTTAAGTATCAAGGAAGTGTTTTTTCTTACATTTCTATCTTGATTTTTAAATACGCGTGATATAAAATACAAATTGAACTAAAAAACGAAACAAAATGGAGGCATAAAACAAGATGACAAATGAAACAAAAAAAGTAAAAGATGTATTTAAAGATTACGAAGCAAAAGGTAATATTTTAGAATGTGACATACTTAATGTAAGTATGTTTAAAAAATCAAACAAATTAGAAGTAGATCTAAAATCTTCAAAAAAAATACAAATTGGAGAAAAGCTTGCTTTTGAGTTTTATCTAAAGAGTAAATTTAGAGTTCAAGATGTAGATATACAAATTGATGTACAAGAAACAAAGGCACCAAGTAAAGGAAAACAGGGTAAAGAAGGAAAAGAAGAACAAGAAGAAGTTACTCCAATAATAATAGGAAGTAAAAAGGCTAAGATTACAGATAAAATAGTAAAAGTAAAAGATATAAACATGGATAGTGGAAAGGTTGTTATCTGTGGAAAGATTATAAAGCAAGAAGTTAAAGAACTTAAATCAGGTAAATTCCTTCTAATGATGAATGTATATGATGGTACTTGTACTATAGTTTGCAAGGCTTTTTTGGAGGCAGATGTAAAAGATAAAGTATTAGAGAGAATAAATTCTGCTCCTAGAGTAACAGTGTCTGGTAATGCACAATATGACCCATTTTCAAAAGAAGTAACGATTATGGCAAATATTGTGATGGAAGCAGAAGCCAAGACAGAAGCTAAAAGGATGGATAGAAGTGATGAAAAAAGAGTAGAGCTTCATATGCACACTCAAATGAGTCAGATGGACGGTATAACTCCAGTTGAAGACCTTATAAATCGTGCAAGGTCATGGGGAATGAAGGCAATTGCAATTACTGACCACGGAGTTGTACAATCATTTCCAAAGGCAAACCATGTTGTAGAAGATAATAATGGAGATATAAAGGTTATATATGGAGTTGAAGCTTATCTTGTACCAGATCGGTCAAACAAGTGTATATAATCCTAAAAATCAAGATTTAGATACAGAATATTGCGTATTGGATATTGAAACAACAGGACTATCATTTAGAACAGAAAAAATAACAGAAATTGGAGCCATAAAAATTAAAAATGGAGAAATTATAGACACATTTGAATGTTTTGTAAATCCAGAAAAGCCAATACCTTATGAAGTAATAAAGGTTACCCATATTACAGATGATATGGTAAGAGATGCAGAGAAAATTGAAGAGGTACTACCTAAATTTTTAGAATTTGCAGGTAATGATGTATTAGTTGCGCATAATGCAAACTTTGATATTGGCTTTATTAGGCATTTCGCAGAACTTCAAGGACTTAAAATGGATAATACATACATTGACACACTAGCCCTTGCAAGAGATATGTTTCCAGACTATAAAAAGTTTAAACTTGGAATTATTGCAGATAATTTGGGAATAAGAGTAGATGTTGCTCATAGAGCTTTAGATGATGTAAAAACTTTGGTAAAAGTTTTTGAAGTGATGCTACGAAATTTAAGAGAAAATGGTGTAACAAATATAAATGATATAGATAATTATTACAAAAAAGAAATAGACCTAAAGCATTTACCTACATACCACGCAATAATACTAACTAAAAACTATGTAGGCCTTAAAAACTTATATAAACTGATTTCTTTTTCACACTTAGATTATTTCTATAAAAAACCTAAAATACCAAGAAGTCTATATAAAAAATATTCCGAAGGTTTAATGATAGGAAGCGCATGTGATCAAGGAGAACTATACCAGTCAATTTTGGAGGGGCTATCAGAAGACAAGATTGAGGAGATAGCATCTTTTTATGATTATCTTGAGATACAACCATTAGGCAATAATGAGTACTTAATAAGAAACGGAACAGTAGAGAATAAAGATGGTTTAATCGAAATAAATAGAAAGATAGTAGCTTTGGGAGAAAAGCTAAACAAGCCAGTAGTTGCAACATGTGATGTACATTTCATGGACCCTGAGGATGAGATATATAGAAGAATATTAATGGCAGGACAAAAGTATGATGATGCAGATTTTCAGCCACCACTATATCTTCGTACAACAGAGGAAATGCTTGAAGAATTTACATATCTTGGAAGAGACAAGGCTTATGAAGTAGTAGTAACAAATACTAACAAAATAGCCGATATGTGTGAGGTAATCAGTCCAATCTCGAAAGAAAAATGCCCACCATATATTGAAGGATGCGAAAAAACAATAGAAGATATAGCTATGAATAGAGCAAA
>CANRCJ010000106.1 GCA_947629105.1 uncultured Clostridia bacterium
ACCTGTTGCTGTATCATACTCTCTTAATGTACACAATGTAAATGGTGTATATGAACCAGCAATAAGCAAAAATATTGAGCAGTGATCTAACACTTGGAAAACTTTCTTCCCTGTTGAATTTGGCTTTAAGCCATGATATATGCTAGACATTGTATATAAAATTATCATTGTTGCGCCAAATATTGCACCACTAATTATCCCATACACATTTCCATGAATTGATGCCATAACAACACACAATACTGTTGCGACAATTCCAAGTACACCTCCGTACAATATGTGATGTCATATTAAATATTTCCTCTCCCTTTGTATATGTGGGTAATACTCTATCTCTTAATTTTATTCTGCTCATTTGTACCTCCCAAAAAAGATAATCTAGTTTTCTATACTAGATTATCATATATTAAAAACAATGTCAACACAGACGCTCATAATTTTTATATTCATTCAACAAAATTAAGTTTATTTATAGTCTCTTCTCCTAAAATTTTTTGTGCACAATCTACTAATTCTTTCCACCTCATGATTTGTCCTCTATGATGTACATCTATCCCATATAGCACCTTTATATTATATTTGCTTGCAACATTCCAAAATCCTTTACATGGATATATTACATTACTAATTCTTTCTCTTTTCTCCTCTATTGATAGATTATTAGAATTTTCATTTCTAAAAAATAAGTTATAATATATGTTATTTAGATTTATCTCTAACGGTATATTATACTTTTCAGAAGATTTACATATAATATTTGCAACTTTTTCTTCTACTTTACCAAAGTCTTTTCTTGATAACATATATACATCTGGATGAGCAATAATATCAGGAATATTAAGCTCCATTGCTTTTTTTACATATTCTGCATATCTAATTAATTCTTCATCAGTAAACTCTGTCCCTCTTTTGTGAATTTTTAAATTATTATTATTGTCGTAAACAAAATGTTGTCCAAGTATCAATATATCTGTTTCGTTTTTCAACTCTTTTAAGTTTTCTTCTTCTCCTGGCAAATACTCTACTTCATAACCAGATTGTATCTCTATTTTGTCAGCGTATTTTTCTTTTAATTTCTTTATGCTTTCTAAATATCCAATTCTTTCAGAATATTTCATTCTCATGTTTGTTCTTTTATCTATTTCATTTTTCTCTGGAGCGTGATCTGTAAATGCTACTTTTTTAAAACCCATTTTTATAAAATCTTGTACATATTCTTCATCAGCATAGTCTACATCAGCATGTCCACATCTATATGTGTGTGTATGATAATTAAAGTCTTGCATACTTCTCTCCTTTTTATCCAATTTAACATAAAATGGAGCTTCCAGGGGGAATCGAACCCCCGACCTCTTCCTTACCATGGAAGTGCTCTACCTACTGAGCTATAGAAGCATCTATATTATATAGTCTAGCTTTTATGGCTAGACTATACTTCATCATTATTTATTATACTTTTCATTGCTTTTTTTCTAATTCTTTGTATGGCATTATCAACAGATTTAACTGGAGATGACAATTCTTCTGCAATTTTAACGTAACTATCTCCTTTTATGAATTTCTTTAACACCTGTTTTTCAAATTCACTAAGTGATTTGTCAATACTATTTTCTACTGTTTCATAATATTCTCTTTTTGTTATTGTATCTAGAGGATCTTCTGCTGTCTTATTGTTTAAAATATCTAACAAAGTCTTATCATCTTCATCGTCATATGTAGACATATTTAAAGATAAATATGAATTAAGTGGCATATGTTTTTGTCTATTAGACATTTTAATAGCTGTTATCAACTGTCTTTCTATACATAGATTTGCAAATGTTTTAAATGAATTATGCTTATCACTTTTATAACTTTGTATTGCCTTGTATAGTCCAATCATTCCTTCTTGGAATATATCATCTCTTTCTGCACCAATTATAAAATATTTGCTAACTTTCATATAAACAAGTTCTTTATATTTATTTAATAAATAGTTTAAAGCATCTTTGTTATTATCCTTAATAAGAGAAATTAAGTTATCATCACTCATTGTATCAAAACTATCATTAAATTCAAAAAACTTCGTAGCATTCTCCATGTATATATCCTCCTGCACTTGCTCTTTTTATATGAATATATAATATATCAAAAAATGCGATAATGTCAATAGTTTTATGATATTTTAATATCAAAAATACAAGAGAGCTCGGTTCTTAATAAGCTCCGAGTTCTCTTGCATTCTTACTTCTTTGCTCTGAAGTAACTTTGGTTTCTCATTTTCTTCCTATAGTTCATGATTTCCCGCTGCTCTTTGTATTCATCCACAATTATACGAATTGTGCTGTATACTCCAAGAGCGGCAAGGAGTGTGAGTACTATGCTGATGAAATTTCCAGTCTTGCCGAAGCGAGCCAAGAAATTGTGGAGTCGTCCTGTAAAGGTTGTTTCAACAAATGTGTTGAAGTTGTTCATCGACTCGTTGTAAGTATCCACCGACTTCTGCGTCCAGTTGTTTTCTTTGCCATTCTGCTCTGC
>CANRCJ010000107.1 GCA_947629105.1 uncultured Clostridia bacterium
TATAACCTAAAAGCAAAGCTATAATTCACCTTTGCACGAATAATATAAAGCTAAAAGATTAACCTCATATTACTCTTAGTCCAACTAATATTAATTTTATAGTAATATTATAAATCAAAAAAATAAAAATATTCTTTGAAAAATTTTCTAAAAATCTTGACAAACAAAAAAAAGATGTTAGAATAAATACATAAATTATTTATAAGTCAAAAATTTTTTATTCAAAATTTTTTATCTAAATTATTATTAAAAAAATTATCACGTTACATTTGTATATTTATTATTTTCAAAAAAATAAAAATCAAAACAATAAAATTAAATAGGAGAAATTTTATGCAGAAAAAAAATGAAAAATCATTACAAGATTGGATTCAAATTGAAAAAATTATGGAAAAAGGAATTGTCAAATTGAAAAATAAGGAATATATAAAAATAATGAAAATAATTCCTATAAATTATAACTTAAAATCAGATCTGGAAAAACAAGGAATATTAAATTCATATAAAATATTTTTAAAGACATGCAATTTTGATATTCAAATTTTAATTCAAAGTAATAAAGAAGATTTATCAAATCATATTTCAAAAATTCAAGAAAAAGTTAATTCTGAAAATAATTTAAATCTTACAAAAATATCAGAAAAATATATAAATTTTATAAATAAATTAAATCGTGAAAAAAATTCCTCATCAAAAAATTTTTATATAATAATAAAAAATAAATTAGAAGATAATACAAAAGAAAATAATGAAGAAATAAATATACAAGAATTAAATGAAAATTATTTTAAGATAAAAGAATGCTTATCAAGATGTGGAAATAATGTAATAGAAATTTTAGAAAAGGAGGAATTAAAAAAAATATTTTATTCATTTTTTAATACAAGAAAAAATTTAATAAATTAAAAGGAGGAATAAAAATAAAGAGCATAGAAAAAAATTTAACAAATGAAAAAATAGAAATTGAAGAAGGAATATTTTCTGACATAGATTTTATAACACCATCATATATTAATTTAAATAATCCAAAATATATAGAAATAGATGAAATGTTTTATTCATGTTTATTATGTATTAATTATTATAGAGAACAAACTGAATTAATTTTAAAAAATTTAATAGACACAAATATTAATATAAATATTTCTATATTTTATGAAAAACAAGATACATATAAAACAATAAAAGAATTAACATATCATATTGGAAATATCGGAGTTGAATTAAAAGAAAATAATCAAAATAGACAAGATATAGAAATTGCTGCTTTTAGTTATAATGATGCAAAATATATTAGAAAAGAAATGCAAATAAATAATGAAGAATTATATTATATGTATATTTATTTAACAGTATTTTCAAAAGATAAAAAAGAATTAGAATATTTATTAAATAAAGTAGAGGGAATGACACAAAGTAGAGGAATACAAACAAGAAGAGCATACTTTAGAGAAGAACAAGGATATTTTTCTACACTTCCACTTATGCAAAATGATAATTATATAAAAAATGTAACAAAGAGAAATGTACTTACAAGTGGATTAATTTCTACATACCCATTTATTTCATCAACAATATTTGATGAAGATGGGATATTTATTGGAACAAATATATACAATAATTCTTTAGTTTTTATCGATAGATATAATACGAGTAAATACAAAAATGCAAATATGTGTATATTTGGGACAAGTGGAGCTCGGAAAATCATTTTATACAAAATTGTTAATTTTAAGAAATAGACTTCTTGGGATAGAACAATACATAATAGACCCAGAAAGAGAATATATAAATATTTGCAACAATTTAGAAGGAACACTTTTAAAGATTGGACCAACATCTGATACATTTATAAACGTTTTAGATATAAGAAAAGAAAGTGTTGAAGATACTGATAAAGGTTACTTGGCAACAAAAATACGGAAAACTTATAGGATTTTTCAATTTAATATTTGGAGAAATGGATGAGGAAGAAAAGGCAATTCTAGAAGAAAAACTTATAGAATGTTATAGACTAAAGGGAATAACATTTGAAGATGAAAGTCTATATAAAGTAAAAAATATAAATGGAAATATCGAATACGTATTTAAAGAAAGTATTGATATGCCGGTATTAGAAGATTTATATAATATTTTAGGAGATACAGAAAAAACAAAGATTTTTAAAATAAAATTAATACCGTTTATAAAAGGTTCACTCAAATTCTTAAATCATAGAACAAATATAGAAATTGATAGCAAGCTAATAGTTGCAGATATTTATGAACTTCGGAGAGGAAAATATTAAATATGGAATGTACATTTTCACAGAATTATTTTACGATAAGATAAAGAAAGACAGAACAGTAAAAAAGGCTATATACTTAGATGAAATATGGAGACTTATAGGAGTTACATCAAATAAATATGTTGCACAGTTTATATATAAAATATTTAAAACCATTAGAAAGTATGGAGGAAGTGCAGTTGCAATAACACAAGATATATCAGATTTGTTTAGCCTGGAACAAGGAACTTATGGAAAAAGTATACTTAATAATTCAAGTATAAAAACGTTTTTCTCTTTAGAAGAAGAGAATATAAAGATACTATCAGAGTATTCAAATATATCAGATAAAGAGAAAATAGAGATAAAAACATTAAAAAGGGGAGAATGCCTTATGTTTGTAGGAGATGAACATATTCTAACTAAAATAGAATCTGACGAATTTGAAAAAGAAATGATTACCTGATGTAACATAAACAAGTTATGGTAAACTAATAAACATATTAATCAAAAAAATGATTAAATATTAAGAAAATAGAAAGGAGAAAAATATGGAATTAGAAGACAAGTTAGAAAATACAGTAAAAAATGAAATAAACAAAGAAGTTGAGAACCAAGTAGAAAATAATTTGCAAAATAATCTAGACAATAATCTACAAAATATAGAGAAATCACAAAATAAGTTTTTAGAATCAACATTAGGAAAAGTTGTAAATACGGGCTTTGACTTAGCACTTAGGACTCTTTTACCAGATGTAATTGAAGATGAGGTAATAGAGATAAAGAATACAATATTTAACGAAGGATTGAATCATGGAATAAAATCAGCAGTAAATTCTGCAATAAACATGGGTAAAAGTGCTATGGGAATAGTTACAGGAAAATTCGAGACAGTTTCCCAAGCATATAATGCAGTAAAATCGGGAGGAATTATAGATACAGCATCAGGTCTTATAGATAATGCAGTAAAAGCTGCAAAAGAGAACGGACTAATTAATAACACGGTTGCAAATGTAATTAAAAAAGGAAAAAATGCGGTTAAAGGATGCATAACAGATAGTATTGAACAAAATTTTATGGAACAAGTTGATGGGGTAGAAAAAGTACGGAAAGTATATTAATAACTGGAATAATTATTTGGAGCAAAAGGATTTAGCAGGCATGAATAGAGAATATGGCAAGATAAAGAAAAAGATTGAGACACTTCTTCCATTAGAAAGCACTTTAAAAGAAGCAAGAAATATAGAAAATGTTCAAACATTAATAAAAAACAAAGGAAATTCTTTAGAGAATATAAGTGAAGAAGAACTAAAACTTGCAAAAATAATTTGATAATTTTATAGATTTTATGTAAAACAAACTCTTGCAAAAAAAAATTCCTTTTAGTATAATAACGGTATATGAAAACGCTATTAAGTTAGGGAAATAGGAGGCTGAAAAAATGGACAGACCAGATGAAACAATAATTGAAAGAGACATCGAAAAAGAAATGAAAACCGCATATATTGACTATGCCATGAGCGTTATAGTAGCACGTGCACTTCCTGATGTAAGAGATGGTTTAAAACCAGTACATAGAAGAATTTTATACTCAATGCAAGAAGATGGTATAACATCAGATAAAGCATATAGGAAATCAGCAAATACAGTAGGTTCAGTTTTGGGTAGATATCACCCTCATGGAGATGCAGCAGTATATGATGCAATGGTAAGAATGGCACAAAACTTTACTTTAAGATATCCATTAATTGATGGACACGGAAACTTCGGTTCCGTAGATGGTGACCCACCTGCAGCAATGAGGTACACTGAAGCAAGAATGGCAAAAATTGCAAACTATATGATGAGCGATATAGATAAAAATACAGTAGATTTTGTACCTAACTATGATGATAGATTACAAGAACCAAGTGTATTACCAACAAGATTACCAGCATTACTTTTAAATGGTTCTTCAGGAATAGCAGTAGGAATGGCAACAAACATTCCACCACATAACTTAACAGAAGTTATAAATGGAATAATAAAAATAATTGATGATGATGAAGTAACTGATGAACAACTAATGCAAATAATAAAAGGACCTGATTTTCCAACAGGAGCAACAATACTTGGAAGAGAAGGAATAAAAGAAGCATATACAACAGGTAGAGGAAAAATCGTAATGAGAGCAGAAGCAGAAATAGAAGAAATGCCTGGAAATAGACAAAGAATAGTTGTTACTTCTTTACCTTATCAAGTAAATAAAGCTAGACTTCACAAATATATAGATGATTTAGCTAGAGACAAAAAAATAGAAGGAATTTCAGCAATTAGAGACGAATCAGATAGAACAGCTAATGTAAGACTTGTAATAGAACTTAAGAGAGACACAAATGCACAAGTTGTTTTAAATAGATTATATAAATATACACAAATGCAAGAAACATTTGGAGTAATAATGCTAGCTTTAGTAAATGGCGTACCAAAAATTCTAACATTAAGACAATGCTTAGATTGCTATATAGATCATAGAAAAGATGTAGTTTTACGTAGAACGAAATTTGAACTTGATAAAGCTGAAGCAAGAGCACATATCCTAGAAGGATTAAGAATTGCTATAGATAACATTGATGAAGTAATAAGAATTATTAGAACAGCTTATGATGATGCAAAAGAAAAATTAATGGAAAGATTTGGCTTATCAGATGTTCAAGCACAAGCAATTCTAGACATGAGATTGAGAACATTACAAGGTTTGCAAAGAGAAAAGATAGAAGAAGAATATAACGAATTAATGAAGTTAATTGAACACTTAAAAGCAATACTTGGAAGTGAAAAATTAGTATTTGATGTAATAAAAGAAGAATTACTTGAAATAAAAGAAAAATATGGTGATGAAAGAAGAACAAAGATAATTGCTGATAAGGGAGAATTTGACGACGAAGAATTAATTAAAGAAGAACAAGTTGTTATTGCTTTAACTCATTTTGGATATGTAAAAAGAATGCCAATAGATACATATAAGAGCCAAAAAAGAGGAGGAAAAGGCATAACAGGAATTGCAACAAGAGAAGAAGATTTCGTAAAAGAAATATTTATAGCTTCGACTCATGATACATTAATGTTCTTTAGCAATAAAGGAAAGCTATATAAACTAAGAGGATATGAGATACCAGAGGCAGGAAGAACTGCTAAAGGTACAGCAATAGTAAATCTATTAAGCTTAGACCCAGGAGAAAAGATTTCTGCTATAATACCAATTCAAAACATTGCAGAAGGTAAGTACTTACTAATGGCAACAAAGAATGGAATAATTAAGAAAACTCCACTTGCAGAATATGACACATCAAGAAGAACAGGACTTCAAGGAATTGCATTAAAAGAAGATGATGAACTTATTTCTGTAAAACTTACAGATGGAGAAGATAATGTAGTAATGGTAACAGAAGGCGGACAATGTATAACATTCGACGAAAAAGATGTAAGACCAATGGGAAGAGTATCTCAAGGGGTAATTGGAATAAAACTTGACAAAGGCGATTTCGTAAT
>CANRCJ010000108.1 GCA_947629105.1 uncultured Clostridia bacterium
GCAATGTTTAAATACGGAATACCAGATATGCGTTATCTTTATGCTAATGATGTAAGATTTTTAAATCAATTCGATAGATAAGAATTAAGAGAGAAGAATAATCTTTTAAAATTTTAGAATAGGAGAATAGAAATGAAATTAAGTAAAAACTTTGTTAAAGACTATGTTGATATAGACGTAGATGTAAAAACACTTGCAGAAGATATGACAAGAGTTGGAAATGAATATGACGAAGCAGAAAAATTAATAAATGCTACTAACTTAGTAATTGGAGAAGTTCTAACATGTGAAGCTCATCCAGATTCAGACCATTTACATATTTGCACAGTAGATGTAGGAAAAGAAACTCTAAATATTGTATGTGGTGCGCCAAATGTAAAAAAAGGACAAAAAGTAATAGTTGCTTTAGATGGCGCTGAGCTTCCAGGCGGAATCAAAATAAAGAAGGGTATGATAAGAGGGCAAGAATCAAATGGAATGATATGTTCTCTATCTGAAATAGGAATAGAAAGCAAATACCAAACAGAAGAAGATAAAACTGGTATACATGTACTAGGAAATGATGCAAAGCCAGGAGAAGATCCAATTAAATACATGGGACTTGATGATGAAGTTATAGACTTTGATTTAACAGCAAATAGAGGAGATTTACTTAGCATAATTGGTATGGCTTATGAGATAGGTGCAATTTATGATAAGAAGGTAAAAGATATAGACTTATCACACAAAGAAAATAACGAAGATATAAATAATAATTTTAGCCTAAATATTAAAACTGATAATTGTAAAGTATTTCTAGCAAAGAGAGCTTTAAACGTAGAAATAAAAGAAAGTCCTGAATTTATAAAAAATAGACTTATTGCATCAGGAATAAGACCAATAAATAATGTAGTTGATATAAGTAACTATGTTATGCTTGAAACTGGTCAACCTTTACACTTCTATGATGCTGACAGATTAAAACGGAAAATTAGAAGTAAGAATGGCAGAAAATAATGAGAAGTTAACAACACTAGACGGAATAGAAAGAACACTATCAGAAAATGACATAGTTATCTCAGATGGTGAAAGAGCAATCGGCCTTGCGGGAGTTATGGGAGGACTAGACACAGAAATTGAAAATAGTACTAAAAATGTAATAATAGAAGCTGCAATTTTTGATGGAGTAAAGGTAAGACTAACATCTAAAAAGATAGTAAGAAGCGAAGCAAGTAATCGTTTCGAAAAAGGACTAGATTCAAATAGAACATATATGGCAATAGAAAGAGCTTGTGCTTTACTTGAAAAATATGCAAATGCAGAAATTTCAAAAGGAACATGTGTATTTGATAAAACAAATAGAGATGATAAAAAAATAGATATCACATTAGATAAGATAAATAATTTACTTGGCTCAAATATAACATTGGAAGAAACAACTGACATATTTAGAAGATTAGGCTTTGGAACGAAAGTAAATGGAAACAATATAACAGTATCTGTACCTAGAAGAAGAATAGATATAGAAATTGAAGAAGATTTAGTTGAAGAAGTTCGGACGTATATATGGAGTAAACAATATAGAAAGCAGACTTCCAGTAGTTCCAACAGTTCCACGGAAATTTTGATAGAAAATTAAGAAATTTAAGAAACAAAATGGTTTCTTTAGGTTTAAACGAAACACTATCATATATTTTGATAAATGATAAAGAAGTAAATATGTTTACAACTGATACATTTGAACCAGTTCGATTACTAGACCCAATGAGTGAAGATAGAAATACATTGAGATATACAATGATAACTTCTTTATTTAAAATATATGAATATAATGCAGCACGTGAAAATAAAGATGTATCAATATTTGAGATAGGAAAAGGCTTTTATAAAAGAAATGAAGAGTATGGAGAAGAATTAAAACTATGTGCTTTAATGTCAGGAGAGTTCTATACTGGAATTAATTCTAAGAAACAAGTCGATTTCTATATAATAAAAGGAATTGTAGAAGAAACACTAGATAGCCTTGGATACGAAAATAGATACAGTTTTGTTAAGGCAGAAAAAGTGCCTAGTGAGTTCCATCCAGGACAAACAGCAGATATAATAGTAAATGGTAAAAAACTTGGAATAATTGGACTATTACACCCAAGTGTTGCAAGTGAAAAAGTTTATGTATTTGAAATAAACTTAAGTGCACTATTAGATATAAAGACTGGCAAAATGAAATATAAAGAAATATCTAAATTCCCAAGCATTAAGAAAGATATAGCGTTAGTAGTAGATAAAGATGTAGAGTCATTAGATGTTGCAAAAACAATAAAGAAAGCTTGTGGAAGCAATTTAAGCAGTGTAGAAGCATTTGATGTATATGAGGGAAAAGGAATAGAAGATGGCAAAAAAAGTATAGCATATTCTTTAACATTTTCAGCACAAGATAGAACATTAACAGATGAAGAAATAAATCCATTACTTGAAAAGATAGTAGAATCTTGTGAGAAAGAGTTTAAAGCAGAACTTAGAAAATAAATATAGCCTAGAAAGGAATAGAAATGACAAAAGCAAAGTCAGTATTCGTATGTAATAATTGTGGGTATGAGTCAAGTAAATGGCTTCGGTAAATGCCCTGCTTGCAATGAATGGAATACCTTTTTTGAACAAAAATTAGATAAAGCTATTGCATCAAAAAAAGAGGGAAAAGAAAATACCACATCTATTGCATTAAAAAATGTAGAATATAAAGAAATATCAAGAATTTCAACAGGCTTTGGAGAATTAGATAGAGTCTTAGGAGGGGGCTTAGTTGATGGCTCCCTTATACTTCTTGGTGGTGAACCAGGTATTGGAAAATCTACTTTAATACTTCAAATATGTGACAAGATAAAGACAGAAAAAACAGTTCTTTATGTATCTGGGGAGGAATCAGCAGAGCAAATAAAGCTTAGAGCAGACAGACTTAAAATAAGTAAAAACAATATCATGTTTTATGGAGAAACAGATATTGATTTAATAGAAAGTGAAATAGATAAAAAAGACCCAGAGCTTGTAATTATAGACTCAATACAAACTATATTTTCGGATAAGGTAGACTCAATTCCAGGAAGTACAAGCCAGCTAAGAGAAATAACCTCAAGAATTATGAGAATTTGCAAAGACAAAAAAGTAACAACTATAATTATTGGACATGTAACAAAAGACCGGTAACATTGCAGGACCAAGAGTCTTAGAACACATGGTAGATGTTGTGCTATATTTAGAAGGAGAAAGATATTTTACATATAGAATACTAAGAGGAGTTAAAAATAGATTTGGTTCGACAAATGAGATAGGAATGTTTGAAATGGAAGGCGAGGGAATGACCGAGATTATTAATCCATCTGAAATACTTATCTCAGAAAGGGAAGAAGAACCAGCAGGCTCAGTGATTGTTTCAACAATGGAAGGGACAAGACCAATTCTAGTCGAACTTCAAGCACTAACTACTCAAACACTATTTGGTTTCCCAAGAAGAACAACAAATGGTATAGACTTTAATAGACTTACTCTTCTTATGGCAGTAATTGAAAAAAGAGTAGGACTTTCTCTATCTAATCAAGATGCATATCTTAATGTAGTTGGTGGAATAAAAATAAATGAGCCAGGAATTGACCTTGGAATAATACTTAGTATTTGTTCAAGCTTCAAAAATAAGCCTATTCCAAAAGATATTGTAGTTATTGGAGAGGTACGGTTTAACAGGAGAAGTAAGAAGAGTTAGCATGATAGAAAAACAACTTAAAGAAGCGGAAAAATTAGGATTTAAAAAGTGTATTATTCCAGAAAATAATAAAAAACTATTGAAAGAAAAATTCAAATTAGATATAATAGGAGTGAAAAATATCAAAGATGCTATGAAAGGGGTACGGACTACTATGAGAGAAAAGCAAAGTGATATCATAAATATGATAAAAATAGTAGCGCCAGGTACACAAATAAGAGCAGGACTAGATAATATATTAAAATCAAAAACAGGTGGACTAATAGTGATCGGAGATTCAAAAGAAGTATTAGATATAGTAGACCGGGCGGATTTAGAATTGATGAGGAGTACACAGCAGCAAGATTGTATGAACTTGCGAAAATGGACGGAGCAATAGTTTTAAGTGCAGATTTGAAAAGAATTTTATATGCAAATGCACAGCTTATACCTTCTCCATCAATCGAAACAAATGAAACAGGAACAAGGCATAGAACAGCAGAAAGAACGGCAAAACAAACAGGAGAAATTGTTATTAGTATCTCACAAAGAAGAAATGTAATAACAGTTTTTAAAGGAAATGAAAGGTATGTTTTAGAGGATACTTCAAAGGTCTTGACTAAAGCAAATCAAGCGCTTCAAACAGTACAAAGATATAAATCAGTATTTGATGAAAAATTATTAACACTTAATGAATATGAGTTTAATGACATAGTTTCATTAGAAAATGTAATAACAGCAATTCAAAGAGCAGAACTTGTTATGAAAGTCGCAGAAATGGTGCAAAGACAAGTTTATGAGCTTGGAGAAGAAGGAAGACTTATAGAGATGCAATTAGAAGAAATAAT
>CANRCJ010000109.1 GCA_947629105.1 uncultured Clostridia bacterium
CATATTTATCATGTAGCAAGGGCTCAACAACAATGTGTACTAAATGTAATGGTACTGGAAAAATTCCTTGCCCTGGAACACCTTCCCAAACGGGGGATAAACAGAACCAGACATGTCCAAAATGTGGCGCAAGTAAAATGAGAGTACAGTCATTCCACTGTAATACTTGTGGCTTAAGTAATACAACATATTATTGTTCTGCTTGTAAGTATGACCACGTTGATTTGGGTACGAACACTGCACATAGTAGCAGTAAAATTACTTGTACAAACGGTTGTACAAACGGTTACTTCTACACGTATTGTTCACATAACTTTGCATCACCTCATAAATATTGTTCTCATAATTATAATGGCGTAGGACACAACGTAGCTTGTAGTCACGGATATTATGGTGAACACGGCTAAAATTAAAGTTTATGAAGGATGATTCAAGTGAAACAAACCTAAATTATATGAATTCATAATATAGGCAGTATATATTAGAAAATTAACAAGGAATGTTCTCTATATTAAAGAGACATTCCTTTAATTTATTTGGAAAAAACTCTTTAACAGTATCATAAAATTCTCCTAAAAAACACTTGCAAAGTATATAAGTTTGATATACAATAATACCGAATTAAAAAGAAAATTTACGGGAATAATTAATATATCCGTAAATAGTAAGGAGGAATTTTATGTCAGTAAAGTTAGGAATTAATGGTTTTGGAAGAATTGGAAAGTTAACATTCCAAGCAGCCCTTGAAAAAAAAGAGGTAGAAATAGTTGCAATAAATGATCCATTTATTACAGCAGATTATATGGCATATATGTTAAAATATGACACAATACATGGTAAGTTTGAAGGAGAAGTAAGAGGAGAAGAAGGAAAGCTAACAATAAATGGAAGAAAAATAAAAGTATACAACGAAATGGATCCAAAGAATGTTCCATGGGGAAATGACGGAGTAGATATTGTTCTAGAATGTTCAGGAGTATTCACAACAATGGAAAAGGCAAATGCTCATCTTGAAGCAGGAGCAAAGAAGGTTATAATCAGTGCTCCATCTAAAGATGCTCCAATGTTTGTAATGGGAGTTAACAATACAAGCTATGATCCATCAATGAATATTATTTCAAATGCATCTTGTACAACATACTGCTTATCACCACTTGCTAAGGTTATAAATGATAACTTTGGTATTAAAGATGGATTAATGACAACAGTTCACTCAATTACAGCTACACAAAAAACAGTTGATGGTTCATCTAAGAAAGATTGGAGAGGTGGTAGAGCTGCATCATACAACATTATCCCATCTTCAACAGGAGCTGCAAAGGCAGTTGGAAAGGTTATTCCATCACTTAATGGGAAACTTACAGGAATGGCATTTAGAGTACCAACAATAGATGTATCAGTAGTTGATTTAACTTGTAACTTAGAAAAACCAGCAAGCTATGAAGAAATATGCGCGGCTGTTAAGAAAGCAACAGAGAATGAAATGAAAGGTATTATGGAATATGTTGATGAGCCAATGGTATCTTCTGACTTCATACATGACAGCCACACATCAATATTTGATGCACAAGCTGGAATTGCTTTAACAGATACATTTGTAAAATTAGTTGCTTGGTATGACAATGAATGGGGATATTCTAATAAATTAGTAGATTTAGCAATATATATTTCTACAAAATAAATATATTTAGCAAAGAGAAGCAATCACATAGCAAATATAATGTTGATTGCTTCTTTTAAAATTATTAACAATGTTATATGTGAAAGGATGAGATGTTATGGATAAAAAGACAATAAGAGATATTGATGTATCAAATAAAAAAGTATTAGTTAGATGTGATTTTAATGTTCCACAAGATGAGAACGGTAATATCACAGATACAAGAAGAATAGTAGGAGCACTTCCAACTATAAAATATTTATTAGATCATAATGCAAAGGTTATACTTTGCTCACATTTAGGAAGACCAAAGGGAGAAGTTAAAAAAGAATTTTCGCTTGCTCCAGTACAAAAAGAACTATCAAAAGAGCTTGGAATAGAAGTTAAGATTGCAGATGATATCGTAGGAGAAAGTGCAAAAGCACTTACTCAAAATATGAAAGTAGGAGAAGTTGTTTTACTTGAAAACGTAAGATTTGATAAAAGAGAAGAAGAAAATGATAGAGAATTTTCAAAAGAACTTGCATCCTTAGCTGACATATATGTAAATGATGCCTTCGGTACTGCTCATAGAGCACATAGCTCAACAGCAGGCGTTGCAGAATTCTTGCCAGCAGTTTCAGGATTCTTAATTGAAAAGGAAATAAAGTTTTTAGGAGAGGCATTAAATAATCCAGTAAGACCATTTGTTGCAATCCTTGGAGGAAAGAAAGTATCAGATAAGATTTCTGTTATAAATAACTTACTTGAAAAAGTAGATACATTAATAATTGGTGGAGGAATGGCATATACATTCTTAAAAGCTAAAGGGTTAAATATTGGTTCATCAATATGTGAAGAAGATAAGCTAGACCTTGCAAAAGAACTTATGAAGAAGGCAGAAGAAAAGAATGTACAGTTACTTTTACCTATTGATGTTAATGTAGCGAAAGAATTTGATAAAGATGCAGAAAGCAAAATTGTTGATATAAACAGTATTGAAGATGGATGGCAGGGACTAGACATTGGACCTGAGACAATAAGTAAATATGAAGAAGTGCTAAAAAATGCTAAAACAATTATGTGGAATGGACCTCTAGGGGTATTTGAGTTTGAAAAATTTGCAGTAGGAACAAATAAAATTGCAGAAATGTTAGGTAAACTTGATGCAACAACTGTAATTGGAGGAGGAGATTCAGCAGCTGCCGTAGAAAAAGCAGGACTTGCAGATAAAATGACACATATCTCAACAGGAGGAGGAGCATCACTAGAATATCTTGAGGGCAAAGTTCTTCCTGGAATTGATTGCTTAGAGAATAAATAAATGAAAGGAGCATAAGGTATATCTAATTTTAGATATACCTTACAGTATAAAATATGAGAAAAAAAGTAATTGCAGGTAACTGGAAAATGAATATGCTTCCAAATGAAGCAATAGAATTTTTGCAAGAGTTAGAACCATTGGTAAAGGATACACAAAATGAGGTCGTAATATGTGCACCATATATAGATTTATTCTATACTCTTTTAAATGCACAAGACACTAACATTAAGATAGGCGCACAGAATATGCATTTTGAAGAAAGCGGAGCATACACTGGAGAAGTTTCAGGAAAAATGCTTAAATCAATAGGCGTAGAATATGTAATTATTGGACATTCAGAAAGAAGAGAGTATTTTGCAGAGACAGATGAAACAGTAAATAAGAAGATAAAAACAGCATTAGCAAATAACCTAAAACCTATAGTATGTGTTGGAGAATTACTTGAAGAAAGGGAAAGTGGCAGATGGGAAGAAAAGATAACTACACAAACAAGACTTGCATTAGATGGACTAACAAATGAGCAAGTTAAAAATACAATAATTGCTTATGAACCAATATGGGCAATAGGTACTGGCAAAACTGCTACTGCTGATGATGCAAATGAGAGTATCAAAAAAATTAGAGAAGAAATTTCAAAAATATATGGAAATGATGTAGCTGAATGTGTTATAATACTATACGGCGGTAGCGTTAAGAGTTCGAATGCAAAAGAATTATTTACAAAATCTGATATAGACGGGGGACTTGTTGGCGGTGCTAGCCTTAAAGCAGATGAATTTGCTAAGATAGTAAATTTTTAAAAAATAGAAAGAGGGACTAATTTTAATGAAAGACAAATTAACAATGCTAATGATACTAGATGGGTTTGGAATAAATGAAGAAGAAAAAGCTAACGCAGTAAAAATGGCAAATACTCCAAACCTAGATAAATTAATGGCAACTTGTCCTCATACAGAAGTTTATACAAGTGGCTTAAAAGTAGGACTTCCAGAAGGACAAATGGGAAATTCAGAAGTTGGACACACGAATATTGGAGCAGGAAGAATTGTATATCAAGAATTAACAAGAATAACAAAATCAATAGAAGAAGGAGATTTCTTTAGTATAAAGGAATTTAATGATGCTATTGAGAATTGTAAAAAATATAATTCAAAACTTCATATTATGGGACTTTTATCAGATGGAGGAGTTCATAGCCATATAAGACATTTATATGGTTTACTAGAGGCAGCAAAAAGAAAAGGTTTTGAAGATGTATTTGTACATTGCTTTATGGATGGAAGAGATACACCTCCAACATCAGGAGAAATGTATATTACAAAACTTAAAGAGAAAATGCAAGAAAAAGGAATCGGCAAAATTGCAACAATTACAGGAAGATATTACGCAATGGATAGAGATAAGAGATGGGAAAGAATAAAGCTTGCTTATGACGCTATGGTAAATGGAATTGGTAAAAAGGGAACAGACAGTGTAACTGCTGTTGAGAAATCTTATGAGCAAGAGGTTTTTGACGAATTCATAGAGCCAATAGTAATGTGCGGTGTTAATAATGAACCTATTGCGACAATCTCAGAACATGATTCAGTAATATTCTTTAACTTTAGACCAGATAGAGCAAGACAGATAACAAGAAGTTTAGTAGATGATAATTTTAACGAATTTGAAACAAAGAAGTTGAATTTATTCTTTGTATGCTTTACGCAATATGATGAAACAATGCCAAATGTGCATGTTGCTTTTAAGCCTACAAAATTAAACAATACATTTGGAGAATATATAAGTAAAAAAGGACTTAAACAATTAAGAATTGCAGAAACAGAGAAATATGCACATGTAACCTTCTTCTTTAATGGAGGAGAGGAAAAGGTATTTGAAGGAGAAGATAGGATTTTAGTTCCTTCACCTAAAGTTGCAACCTATGATTTAAAACCTGAGATGAGTGCTTATGAAGTAACAGATAAATTAATTAATGCAATAAATGAAGATAAATACGATAGTATCATATTAAACTATGCAAATCCTGATATGGTCGGACATACAGGAAACTTAGAGGCTGCAATAAAAGCAATAGAAGCAATAGACGAATGTGTTGGAAAGGTTATAGATTGTGTGAAGAATAAAAAGGCTGTAATATTAATTACAGCAGACCATGGAAATGCAGAGCAAATGTTAGATTATAAAACAGGTGAGCCTCACACAGCACATACAACTAATCCAGTTCCATTAATTCTTTATGGAATGGATGGTGTAACATTAAAATCGGGAAAACTTGCTGATCTTGCCCCAACAATGCTTGATATTATGGGATTAGATAAGCCAGAAGAAATGACCGGCGAAAGTTTAATAGTTAGATAAAAGGGTGTTTTTATGATTTGTCCAAAATCTTTAAGAATGGCGCATGAGGATGTACAACAAAGAATATTTGCCATGCTACCTGAGAAGTGGGATAGGCTTTATCTTTATGCTTCAATTATAGACCATTTTAATAATTTACAAACAGGAGAGATGTTTTTCTTTTACTATCCTAAAGGGGTACTTAGAAAAAGACCTGTTAATGTATATGAGGTTCCAACTAAATTTAATATTGATGAAAAGCAGTACTTTAATATGGCAGATGAATTGTATGCAAGTATCAAAAGGCTAAGAGAGGAATGTATAAATAATAAAGAGAAGCCTTGGACTAACTTAACGATTTCAATAGAAGATTTAAAGTATAAAGTAGAATATAGTTATGAGGAACTAAAGGCTTCTGAATATGATAGTAATGCAAGGCATATAATATGGGCATATAAGTATCTAGATACACCTTATGAGAGCCTTAATAGAAAAGAAAGAAAAATAGTAGATGAATACATAAAGTCTGAAAAAGAAGATACTAAGACATTTATGCTACCTATATATGTAACAGGAGAAACGAAAAATTTAAAAGCTATTAAGCAGGCAGAAAAAAATTTGACATTTGTAACGGATGAGGCAATAAAAGAAATGGAGTTTAGGAATACTCATGTTCCTAAGAGCCAAATATTAAATTCGAAATAAAAGTGTAAGGCTTTTATATATAAATAAAAACAAAGAAAGGATGAAAACACATGAAAGATTACTTAGAAATTTTAGACGTAGAAGCACTAGAGGTGCTAGATTCAAGAGGAAATCCAACAGTTCAAGTTACTGTAACAACAGTAGGAGATTTTAAAGGAACTGCAATGGTACCATCAGGAGCATCAACAGGAAGTTTTGAAGCAGTAGAATTAAGAGATGGAGACAAATCTAGATATATGGGAAAGGGAGTTCAAAAGGCAGTAGAGAATGTTAACACAACAATATTCGAGAATCTAGTTGGTATGAATGTATATGACCAAATAGGTATTGATAAAAAGTTAATTGAAATTGACGGAACAG
>CANRCJ010000110.1 GCA_947629105.1 uncultured Clostridia bacterium
CAAATGATATTCCAGTAAATTCCGTTTTTGCTCCTTCTCCATTTAATATACTCATTGGATATAGCATAGATATTTTTGATCCAAATGAACCAGTTACCCAGTCAACTTGTGCATTTTTTTCTACAATGGCCTTTTTAGTATTTAAGTTTAGCATATTTTTTGACCAATTCTCTATTGTTGAATATCTAAGATATGCGTTTTCTTTTACATATAATTCTACACAACCTGCATGAAGATTTACTTTATTATATTTAGGTGCTGAGCATCCTTCTATGAAATGCAAGCTTGCGCCTTCGTCTACGATTATGAGTGTATGCTCAAATTGACCTGATTCTGGTGAATTTAATCTAAAATACGATTGAAGTGGTATTTCTACTTTTACATTTTTTGGAACATACACAAATGAACCACCTGACCAAACTGCTCCATGTAATGCTACAAATTTATGGTCAGTTACAGGAACACACTTCATAAAATGTGCTTTTACCAAATCAGGATATTCTCTTACTGCTGTTTCCATATCTGTATATATTACGCCTTGTTTTATAAGTTCTTCTTTCATGCTATGATATACAACTTCTGAATCATATTGTGCACCAACTCCAGCAAGAGATTTTTTCTCTGCTTCTGGTATTCCAAGCTTATCAAATGTATTTTTGATATCTTCTGGTACATCTTTCCACGAACTGTTTAATTTCGTCTTAGGTCTGACATAAGTTGCTATATTTCTCATATTAAGTTCTGATATGTCTGGTCCCCACGTTGGAAGCTCTAACTTATTATATACTTCTAATGCTTTTAGCCTAAACTCTCTCATCCACTCTGGGTCATTTTTTTGCTTTGATATTTCTTGTATAATCTCTGGCGTTAGACCCTTTTTTATTTTATAGTCATATTCATCTTTATTCTTTATATCATAGATGTTTCTATTAATTTCTTCTAACTTAAGCTTAGCCATTTCGTTTATCCTTTCTGTTTATTTATTTATTTTATATGCTCCATAGCCATTCTCTTCAATCTCTTTTGCAAGCTCCTGCGTGCCTGTCTTTACAATTTTTCCGTCAACTAAAATATGAACATAGTCTACTTTTAAGCTGCTTAATATCTTTGTATTATGAGTTATTATTAAAACACTATTTTCTTTATTCTTAAACATTTCAATTCCTTTTGAAACTGTCCTTATTGCGTCTACATCAAGTCCTGAATCTGTTTCATCTAATATTGCAAGTTTTGGATTTAATACAAGCATTTGAAGTATCTCATTTTTCTTTTTTTCTCCTCCAGAGAATCCTACATTTAAGCTTCTTTCCATATTTTTAGAATTCATGCTTAGTTCTTCCATATATTTTTTTAGTTCTTCTTTAAATTCAAAAATTTTAACTGGCTTTCCTGTTACTTTATTCTTAGCATATTTCAAGAAGTTAGTTACAGATACACCAGGGATTTCTTCTGGAAGCTGGAATGACATAAATATTCCACTTCTAGCTATCTCATCTGTTTTTAAGTTAGTTATATCTTGACCATCAAATATAATCTGACCAGATTGCTTTTTATACATTGGGTTGTTTAATATTGCATTTGCTGTTGTTGTCTTTCCTGAGCCATTTGGTCCCATTATTACATGTATCTCGCCTTTATTGATATTCAAATTTATTCCTTTTAAAATTTCCTTGTCCTCTGCATTTACATATAGATCTTTTATTTCTAGTAGATTATTCTTCATTATTAACTCTTCCTTTCTTGTTTGATGTACGTTTAATGCAGCTTCTGCATTTTTCCTCATTTATATCATAATTGCAATTTAAGTTACTTAGCCCTAAAGCTTTATGTACATACCTTGCAAGTTTATTTGCTGTTTCGTCTGATATCGAAGATTTTATCTTTTCTGCCTCAAGTTTTGCTTCTTCTTCCTCTAGTTCTAGTACTTCTTTTAAAAACAAATAAACAATATCATAAGCTTCAAGAACTTTTTTTGCAAGATTTTCTCCCTCGCTTGTTAATTCTATTGTTCCATAAGATTCATAATTTAGAAGCCCTTCATCTTTTAAATTATATATTGCTTTGTTTACGCTAGGTTTAGTACAGTTCATTTTCTCTGCAATATCTGTAACTCTAATATGCCCATTTTGTTTCTTTAATATATACATTGTTTTCAAATATTCTTCTAAAGATTTTGTTATCATATATATTTCCTTTCAAATTTGTTAGCTTAGGTTAACATTATATTATAAAAATATGAGTTTGTCAAGATTTTCCACTAGGTGTTTTCTATTTAGTGCCTTAACCTTGCAAACTCATTTTTTATTGCTTTAGTTCATCTATTATCTTTTCAATCTCTTCCTTACTTAGTTCCACTACTTTACTTATCGTATCTATGTCTATCTTTTCTTTATACATATTTAGAATTACTGATTTTTTGTTTTCTTTTATGCCTTCTTCTATACCTTTTTTATATCCAAATCTTTCTATTGACTTTGTATCTCTTATGTGTTTATCACGTAATTCAGCCAAATATCTTTCTCTCTTATCCTGCTTTATTTTATCTAATTCTTCCTTCGCTTTCTTTATATCCTCATTCTCACTCATGGCATTTTCTCCAATCTTATCTGGACTTTTTATAAATAGAGACCATAA
>CANRCJ010000111.1 GCA_947629105.1 uncultured Clostridia bacterium
CTCTTTTATTTTGCCTTCCTATACCATAAATAGAAGATGGATTTCCAAAGCTTAAGCCAAAATATGGTAACATTTCCTTTAATACTTCATCTTTTACATATGTTGTTGCCGCGTGGTCAAAATATCGTACTTTTTCCAAATTCTATTCCTCCCTTATATCTTATAATATGATATAAAGCATATAAAAATGACAAGGGAGAAACTTCCCCTGTCATATTATATTTATTATTTAATCTTATTTTGCAACCTCAACACCAATATTAAGTTTTTCACCATTAATATTACATTCTGTGCAGTGTTGTTGACTTTCTCTATTTATTATTTCTAATGCTAGTGTTTCTTTCTTTATAGTTTCTTCATTCTCTTTTATGATATTTTCTAACATTTGATTTCCTGATACATAAAGATTTATTCTATCTAAAACTTCAAAACCTCTTTCCTTTCTTAAGTTTTGTACTTTAGATATTATTTCTCTTACATATCCTTCCTTCTTAAGTTCTTCAGTAATTGTTGTATCAATAACTACACCTATTGTTCCATTTCCACCAAATGCAAATCCTTCTTTTCCTTGCATTGTTACAAGTAGGTTTTCTTCGCTTAAGGTAATAGTTTCGTCTCCTACTTTTATTTCTTTACTTCCGCCATTTTTAACAGTTGTTGCAAGTTCCATTTGATTTAATCTTGCAATTTCTTGCTTTATTTGTGGTATTAATTTTCCATATTGTTTTCCAAGTACTGGTAAGTTAGGCAATATTTCAAAATTAACATATTTAGAAAGGTCTGCTCCAAGCTCTACTTTCTTGATGTTTAATTCGTCTTTTATTATATCTCCATAGTATTTAGGAAGTGAAGTAACTGAAATTAGCATTTCTGAAAGTGGTTGTCTGTTTTTGATATTAGCAGCATTTCTTGCACTTCTACCATATTGTACTAAAAGATAGCTTAAGTCCATTTCTTTTTCTAGTTCTTTATTAATTGCTTTTTCGTTTACTTCTGGCCACTTGCATAGGTGAACACTTTCTATTTCGTTTTTGTCTAAGCTTATAACTAGGTTTTGATATATTTCTTCTGCTATGAATGGTACAAATGGAGCTATAACTTTTGATAAAGTAACTAAAGTCCTGTATAGAGTAACAAATGCTCCTAGCTTATCATCAGTTAATTTATTTCCCCAGAATCTGCTTCTGTTACGTCTTACATACCAGTTTGATAATTCATCTACAAATTCCTCTATCTTCAAAGCTGCTCCTGTTATGTCATAGGCATTTAAGTATTCATCTACAACTTTAACTAATGTATTAAGTTTAGATGTTATCCATTTATCCATAACATTTTCTGATTCAAAATCTTTATATTCTAATGGGTTAATCTTATCAATGTTCGCATATAGTACGTAGAATGAATATACATTCCAAAGTGTTCCTAAAAATCTTCTTGAAGTATCTCCAACATCTTCAAGTGAAAATCTAGTTGGAAGCCAAGGGCTACTTGCTGTGTAGAAATGCCATCTTGTGCTATCAGCACCTTCTTTATTCATTACTTCAAATGGGTCTACTACATTTCCCTTTGATTTAGACATTTTCAAACCTTTTTTATCTAGGACATGTCCTAAGACAATACAGTTTTCAAATGGAGCTTTACCAAAAATTGCGGTAGAAACTGCAAGCAATGTATAGAACCATCCTCTTGTTTGATCAACAGCCTCTGATATAAATTGTGCTGGGAAATTCTTCTCAAACAATTCTTTATTTTCGAATGGATAATGAAGTTGTGCAAAAGGCATTGATCCTGAGTCAAACCAACAGTCAATAACTTCTCTAACCCTCTTCATTTCTTTTCCGCACTTTTCGCATCTTAGATGTACTTCATCTATATATGGTTTATGAAGTTCTATGTTGTCTGGTACATTTATTCCTTTTTGCTTTAATTCTTCTATGCTTCCTATACATTCTTTGTGTCCACATTCACATTCCCATATTGGAAGTGGTGTTCCCCAATATCTATCTCTTGAAATTCCCCAATCTATTACGTTCTCTACGAATTTTCCAAATCTTCCTGTTCTAATTGTATCTGGATACCAATGAATTTTGTTATTGTTTTCTACTAATTGGTCTCTCAATGTAGACATTGCAACAAACCAACTTTCCTTTGGATAATACAAAAGTGGTGTATCACATCTCCAACAATGTGGATATGAGTGCATATGTCTTGAAGCTTTAAATAATTTGTTATTCTCTTTTAAATAATTTACTATGCTTTCATCGCATTTTTTAACAAATTTTCCTGCCCATGGTGTAACTTCTGGTACAAATTTTCCTTCTTTATCTACTAGATTTACAAATGCGATTCCGTTTTGTTTAGAAACTAAGCTATCATCTTCTCCATATGCTGGTGCTATATGAACTATTCCTGTTCCTTCTTCTAAGCTTACATAGTCACCATGAATTACAACAAATGCTTTTCCATCTACTTTTGCAAATGGCATTAATTGTTTATATTTTGTTCCAAGTAGTTCCTCGCCTTTGAACTCTTTTATTATTTCATAATTTTCCCCTAAAACACTCTCACATAAATCTTTTGCAAGTATGTATGTCTCGTTTGGCTTTATACATTCATTATCACTTTCAGTTACTTTTGCTTCAACATAAGTGTATGATTTATTTAGACATAGAGCTAAGTTTGAAGGTAATGTCCATGGAGTTGTTGTCCATGCAAGTATATACGTATTTGGTTTTCCTTCTACTTCAAATTTTGCAATACATGTTAAATCATTAACATCTTTATATCCTTGAGCTACTTCATGTGAAGAAAGTGCTGTACCACATCTAGGACAATATGGCATTACTTTATGTCCTTCATAAAGTAGATTTTTGTTCCACATTTGCTTTAATGCCCACCATACTGATTCTATATATTCATTATGATAAGTAACATAAGGGTTATCCATATCTACCCAGTATCCTATTTGGTTTGTCATGTCTTCCCACATAGAAACATAAGTAAATACACTTTGTTTACAATCTTTTATGAACTTTTCTATACCATATTCTTCAATTTGTGATTTTCCTGATATTCCAAGTTTTTTCTCTATTTCAAGTTCTACTGGAAGTCCATGTGTATCCCATCCAGCTTTTCTAATTACTTGATATCCTTTCATTACTTTGTATCTAGGTATAATATCCTTCATTACTCTTGTTAGAATATGTCCTACGTGTGGCTTTCCATTTGCTGTTGGTGGTCCA
>CANRCJ010000112.1 GCA_947629105.1 uncultured Clostridia bacterium
TATTTTTAATTTATCAAACAATTCTAATTCGTCCACTTATATAGACCTCCTTATTCATTTATATCTTCATTGTTTTCGATATTTTCTTCAGCTAAGTCATTGTCAAAGATTTCTTCGCTGTCCATAATTTCATCATCTAAAAGCTCATCATCTAGAATTTCGTCATCATCTAATACATCTTCGTCGTCAAATATTTCGTCTTCGTCATCTACTGATTCATCATCTTCTTGATCTGGTTCCTCTTCTTCATATCCTGACATTAAATCGTCATCATCTAGTTTTAGCTTTTCTCTTTGTTCTCTTTCTAAGTTGAAGTCAATTCCTTCTTCTATATTCTCTTTAAGTTCTAGTTCTTTATTATCTTTAGAATATAGTCTTACATCTAATCCTAAGCTTTGTAATTCTTTTATTAATACTTTGAATCCAGCTGGAACTCCTGGTTCTGGAATGTTTTCACCTTTTACTATTGCCTCATAAGTCTTTATTCTTCCTACTACATCATCTGATTTTACTGTTAGCATCTCTTGAAGTGTGTGTGACGCTCCATATGCTTCTAGTGCCCAAACTTCCATTTCTCCAAATCTCTGTCCACCGAATTGTGCTTTACCTCCTAGAGGTTGTTGTGTTACTAGTGAGTATGGACCAGTTGAACGAGCATGGATTTTATCATCTACTAAGTGGTGTAACTTTAACATATACATTACACCAACTGTGATTGGCTTATCGAAAGGTTCTCCTGTTCTTCCATCATATAGTATTGTCTTACCATTTGGTTGTCTTCCGGCTTTTTTTAATAGTTCAACTATTTCTTCTTCTGTTGCACCATCAAATACTGGTGTTGCAACTTTATATCCTAATTCTCTTGCTGCTGCTCCTAAATGTACTTCAAGAACTTGACCTAAATTCATACGTGAAGGAACACCTAGTGGGTTTAGTACTACATCTACTGGAGTTCCGTCTGGCATGAATGGCATATCTTCTACTGGTAATATTCTTGATACTACACCTTTGTTTCCATGACGTCCTGCCATTTTATCTCCAACAGATATTTTTCTTTTTTGTGCTATATAGCATCTAATAACTTGATTTACACCAGGGCCTAATTCATCTGAATTTTCTCTTGTAAATACTTTTACATCTACGATTGTTCCTGATTCTCCATGTGGTACACGAAGTGATGTGTCTCTTACTTCCCTAGCTTTTTCTCCAAAGATTGCACGAAGTAGTCTTTCTTCTGCTGTAAGTTCTGTCTCTCCTTTTGGAGTAACTTTTCCTACTAATATATCTCCTGGTCTAACTTCTGCACCTATTCTAATGATTCCGTTTTCATCTAGGTCTTTTAATCCATCTTCTCCAACGTTTGGTATATCTCTTGTTATTTCTTCTGGTCCAAGTTTCGTATCACGGCAATCACATTCATATTCTTCTATGTGTATTGATGTGTATACATCTTCTTTTACTAATCTTTCACTTAATAGTACAGCATCCTCGTAGTTATATCCTTCCCATGTTGTAAATGCTATTATTACGTTTTTACCAAGAGCCATTTCACCTTTATCTGTAGCTGGTCCATCTGCTATTACGTCTCCTGCCTTAACTTTTTCTCCTTTTACTACTATTGGCTTTTGATTTATACATCTTGAATTTACGTAATTTATAAGTCTCAATTTCTCCTTTTTTTGTTTCTAGTGTGATTTCATCACCTGTAACTTTTTTGATTACTCCATCAGATTTTGCAAGTATCATTATTCCTGAATCTTTTGCTGCTTTGTATTCTATTCCTGTTCCTACGATAGGTGATTCTGTAATCATTAGTGGAACTGCTTGACGTTGCATGTTAGCACCCATTAATGCACGGTTTGCGTCATCATGCTCTAAGAATGGTATCATAGCTGCTCCAACTGATACTAATTGCTTTGGAGATACGTCCATATAGTCAACCTTATCTGCTGGAACTTCTGTAACTTCATCTAGATATCTAACCTTTATCTTTTTATTTATGAATTTTCCATCTTCTCCTATTGGTTCATTTGCTTGTGCTATAATATGTCCATCTTCATCATATGCTGCCATGTATACTATTTCGTCTGTGACTTTATGTGTTACTGGATCTATTTTTCTATATGGTGTTTCAATGAAGCCATATTCATTTATTATAGCAAATGAAGAAAGTGCTGAGATTAGTCCTATGTTTGGTCCTTCTGGTGATTCGATTGGGCAAAGTCTTCCATAGTGTGTATAGTGTACGTCTCTTACTTCGAATCCTGCTCTTTCTCTAGAAAGTCCTCCAGGTCCTAATGCTGATATTCTTCTTTTATGTGTTAATTCTGATAATGGGTTCGTTTGATCCATGAATTGTGAAAGTTGTGAACTTCCAAAGAATTCTCTGATTGATGATGTTATTGGTTTTGTGTTTATTAATGTTTGTGGTGTAACAACATCTAGGTCTTGTATTGTCATTCTTTCTCTTACAACTCTTTCTAGTCTTGTTAGTCCTATTCTGAATTGGTTTTGTAATAGTTCTCCAACACTTCTTATACGTCTATTTCCTAGGTGGTCTATGTCATCAACAGAACCTAACTTATGGTCTAAGTTTAAAAGATAACTTACAGATGCTATTATGTCTTCTGTTGTAATATGCTTTGGAATTAATTCTCCTAAGCTTTCTTTTATTACTTTCTTTAAATCTTTTTCGTCTGTGTTATCTAATATGTTTTTAAGTACTGCATAGTTAACTTCTTCTTTGATATTTAAATCACTTAA
The DNA here is from genome assembly GCA_947629105.1 of uncultured Clostridia bacterium. GTDB lineage: Bacteria > Bacillota > Clostridia > TANB77 > CAG-508 > JAAWPK01. The sequence goes on from CANRCJ010000112.1 coordinate 2,764, forward strand.
GTCTATTGAAACTACATTATGAATGTCTACTGTTCCATTTCCTATTATTTTTACTTTTTTGTCATCAACTTTAACATTAACTACATTTATTCCTGAGTCTTGTATTTTACGAGCCATTTCTTCAGATATAACTGTATCTTTTTGTACTAATATTTCTCCTGTTTCTTCATCTACTATATCATCAAATGCAACTCTATTTTTAATTCTTGATGCTAAACCTAGTTTCTTATTGAATTTGTATCTTCCAACTTTTGCTAAGTCATATCTTCTTTCATCAAAGAATAAACCATTGAATAAATTCCTTGCAGCATCTACTGATGGAAGTTCTCCTGGTCTTAATTTTTTATATATTTCTATTAAAGCATCATTTTGTGTTTTTATTGGATCTTTTTGTAATGTTGCTACGATTTTTTCTTCTTCTCCAAACATTTCTATGATTTGTTCATCTGTTGTTAGTCCAATTGCTCTTAATAGAGTTGTTACAGGTATTCTTCTTGTTCTATCAACTCTCGCATAGAATAAATCATTTGGATCTGTTTTGTATTCTATCCAAGCTCCTCTTATTGGCATAACTGTTGCTTCATATACTTTTTTACCTGATTTGTCCATTTCTTCTGCATAATAACATCCTGGTGAACGTACTAATTGGCTTACTATAACTCTCTCTGCTCCGTTTATTACGAATGTTCCACTATCTGTCATTATTGGGAAATCACCTAAGTATATTTCTTGTTCTTTTATTTCTCCTGTTTCTCTATTGATTAATCTTACTTTTACATGTAATCTTGAAGAATATGTAGCATCTCTTTCCTTTGTTTCTTCTAGAGAATACTTTGTTTTGTCTTCCATATAGTAGTCAAAGAATTCAAGTACAAGATTTCCTGAATAATCAACTATTGGCGAAATGTCTCTTAGTACTTCTCCTAACCCTTCTTTTATAAACCAATCATAAGAGTCTTTTTGTACTTTAATGAAATTTGGCATTTCAATGCTGTCGCCAATTTTTGCGAACGTCTTACGTACGCATTTTTCATGTTTTACATCTTTCATGGATTGTTTTCACTCCTTAATAAAATTTAATTTGTGAAGCTTTAGATAAAATTTATCTTTAAAGAAGTCCTTCTTAAAATGTACTTATTTACCATAAGGAAATTATCGCTTCAAAATAAGTTCCCGTATGTAATAGAGGCACATTTTAATTCCTCTTCTTCTAGAATTTAAATATATTATCGATTATAATTTCAGTTTAATATTATAGCATGTACTGGTAAATGTTGTCAAGCCTTACGGATAAAATAATTTGAAAAATTTTAGGATTTTTTTGTCATAGATTGAAGCATATAATATTTACTTTTTTCGTAACCTTGTATGTCGCAACTTACAATTAAATTTTTTATATGTAAGTTGCTCCATTCGCACTTCGCTTGCGCTTCGTTTGGTCGCTTACGCGGTTACTCAAAAGTAAATATTATATGCTTTATTATGGGAAATAATTGTAATAATTTTTTATAATTTTTAATTAAATGCTACACAATTCTTAAAAAAAATCGCAATATGGGTAATAAAACTGACTTGAATTTAATAATAATTTGAATTAATGATTATTTTTTATATAAGATTTATAAAATGATTTAAAATTTCTTTTTCCATGAATGACATGTGCCTCATGTGACATCAAAACTTTCATATTTTTTTCTCATCCTTTCTTTAGATTCTTCAACAGTCATAACTCTACCATTTTCTATATCTCTTTTGCTTTTTTGTAATTTTGATTGTATATATAAAGTATTAATTGTTGCAAAAGTTTTTTGTTTTTCATTAACCATATTTTTCACTATCCTTCCTTTTTAAATTTTCTTATAATAGTATATCACAAATTACTTTAATATACTATCTTTTTTTATATTTTACTGGTATTAATTTTTTGAACTTATAAAATTTTTTCTATAGATTAGAGCATATAAATATTTTTTAATACTCCCATTTTGGAACATATTGATTCTCGTCTTCGTCTGCAAAGTCTTGCATATACCCATTTTGTATATCAATTTCATATATGTAATCTTCTATTTCTTGATATTCTTCTCTTGTTATTTTTCTATTAATCTCTTCATATTCGTTTGATTTATATGTTGGAAAGTATTGTGTCATTACACTTACATAAACGTTTTCGTCTATATTTTCTTTTACCCATTTTAATATTTTTTTAGTGTCACTTAGGTTATTAGGCAAAACTAAATGTCTTATTATTAGTCCTTTTGTTATCATTCCGTTTTCGTCAAATACAGGTGCACCTACTTGTTTATACATTTCTTGTATAGCTTTTGTTGCTATTTCAAAATAGTTATTTATTTTTGAATATTTTAATGCAATTTCGTCATTATAGTATTTTAAGTCTGGTAAATATACATCTATTTTACCTTCTAATTTTTTTATCGTTTCTACGTTTTCATATCCATTTGTGTTATATACTATTGGAAGTTTTAAGCCATTTTTCCTTGCGGAATCTATGGCTTTGGCTATTTTATCTGCATATATTGTTGGTGATACTAGATTGATGTTTTCTGCTCCATCTTTTTGCTGCTTTAAAAAGATTTCTGCAAGTTCTTCTACTTCTATTTCTCTTCCATTACCAAGATTGCTTATTTCGTAATTTTGACAAAATACACAGTTTAAATTGCATTTTGAAAAGAACACAGTTCCTGAGCCATGTTCTCCGCTTATACATGGTTCTTCAAACTTGTGAAGACTCACTCCTCCAATTTGTACTTTTTCTCCTGCTTTGCATCTTCCTATATTTATTTTTCTATTTACTCCGCATTTATGTGGGCAAAGTATGCATTTTTCTTCCATATTATTCACCTTTAAAATTTTTTGCTACACTATCTATTTCTTGCAACTCAAATCTATATTCTTGTTTTACGTTTGGGTATTTTTCTTTATCTACTTTTGATAAAAACATATCATAAGGTCTAAGATATACTGTATCAGTATCTCCATATAGTGGTCTATAAATTACGTACTTTTCTTTTGTTTCACTATGTATTCCGTATTCCTTGGACTATATAATAGTCTCCTTTGAAATGTCTATATATTCCATTTATTTTTAATTCTTGCATGTTTTCCTCCATATAAATAATATGTATTTTTAATAATTATATATAATTTAAATAGCTTTTTCAAGGAAAAAACTGTTTTTTGCAAGATATTGCGTTTTTTTAATTACATAAAGGTGACTCAAAATTTTGAGCCACCTGGTTAATATTCAATTCTAAAATATTCTATTATATAAAGCTATTTCTCTACACTTCTATTTGCTATTTCTATTGCTTTTGATACTATATTTCCGCATGTTTTAGAAGATACATTTCCCCATCCGCCTTCTTCTTTTACTGTATCATATACTCCTAATTCTTTTGCTATTTCTTCTTTTAGATTTTCTGACATTAAGCTTTTACTTCTAGACATTTTATTTACCTCCTAATTACTTAGAGATAATTTTATTGTGCACATATTTTTTTATTTTATTAGAAGTAAATTTTTCTTATTTTTAAGTCGTTAGTGTTCCATTTGGTGTATTTACAATCATTAGTATATCTTCCTCTTTTCCGTTTTCTGCATTTATATATACTAAAAATTCATTATCTTTTACTTTGCCTTTAAACTCCCAGCATAATATTTCTGTATTGTATTCTGTTGGAATAATTGCCAAATTTTGGCTATTTATTTCAATTCTTGGATTTAATTTTTCCTTTGCCTTTTCTACAGTTATTATATTTTCTTTTCTTTCTCTTTCATGGTGGCAATTTAGGTATCCTGCTGATTCCATTCCTAAGATTTCTCCATCATCTAATGCAATCTTTAGTTTTATAAGATCTGCATATACGACTATATCATCTTGCATGTACGCATAATTTACAAGTATTGCTCCGTTTTGTTTTAAATAATATGTCTCTTTCATATTTGCATAACCTTTTTCTTCAAGGAATTTTTTTCCTTTTTCGATTGCTTCTTCTGGAGATATTTTTTCTTCTTGTATATCTTTGTAGTAGTTCATATACACTACATGTCCGCCCTTTTGTGATATCGAAATGCTTTTTGTTCTATCATTCTCTTTTACTATAAAATTAAATGATGGAATGTTTCCATTTTCTGAGAAACCATTACTTGAAATACTTTCGTCTTTTGCTCCTAGAAAATTCTTTACTATTTCTTTTGCTTTGTTTTCGTCTATGTCATCTCCCGTTAGTCCCTTTCTTTCTGGACTTGTCATATGTTCTGAGAATGCTCCATCATAGATTAGTCCTGTATAATCATCAAACGTCGACTCAATGTTTCCAAAGCTATCAGTAGACATGTTGCTTACTTGCTGTGCAAAAGCTGTATTCCCTTCTTTTGTTAATTCTCCCCAACTGATTGTTCCGTCATTTATTTCGTACGCTAATTGATTTAATGTATCTTTAAGTGTAACACAATAATCGTGCATTTTTTCTAAATTGTTTAATTCTTCATCACTTAAATCTTCTCCATTTATTGTTTTCATTGATAATGTATAGCTATAGTCACTAACTTGGTTCAAGAATTTTTGCGCTTTTGACAATCCTTCAGTGTTTATTGGGAGCTGTGCTAGATATACTCCCGCTAAATTTGATTCACTCCAAACATTTGCAAGAGTTTCTGCTCCATGCTCTGCAGTTGATGTTATTGTTGATTTTGCAAGATATGTTTCTACTTTATCTATATAGCTTACTAACTCATAAAAAGCCATGTTATATGCGTTTTCTGAAACTTGTCTATATTCTCTTTCTTTACTATAAGTATAAATTCCAAGCGCTGTTATTGCAAGAAGTAACACTATTATTACCATAACTATTGTAAACATGTGTCTATCTTTTAACCTGTTCTTCCAATCCGCAAGTTTTGCTTTAATACTTTCCATAAATTTCCTTTCTTGCCTTCAAATGCCTATATATGTAGAAGGCGTAGATTAATATTTTTAGTAATATTATGACTATGTTTTTGGAAATTTATACAAAAAAAATCACAAATACAATGTATTTATGATTTTTTAATGTTACCGATCAATGAAATGACGTAGTGACAAATCCATCTTCGACATATACAATACTTGTCGGAGGTGGATTAAA
>CANRCJ010000113.1 GCA_947629105.1 uncultured Clostridia bacterium
GATTGTTTTTTTCTTTGATTTTATCAATTAGTTTGTCTATTGCATTTTCCATTTTTAAAGCTCCTTTCTATTTTTTTCCTTTTACTAATAAGTTTGAAAAAGAATTAGTATATTGCTAGGCGTTCAAGGAAGAAATACCGGAAGCGTACTTTTTGTACTCTCAAGGCTTTTCTTTCCGATGAACAACGACGCAAGATGCTGATTTATGTTAAAATTTACTCTTCTTGTGCAAAATCTAGTCCTAGTGAATGTAATTTATTTGTAACTTCATCTAGTGATTTCTTTCCTAGATTTCTAACTTTCATCATATCAGCTTCTGTCTTATTTGCTAAATCTTGTACAGTAGAAATTCCCGCTCTCTTTAGGCAGTTAAAGCTTCTAACTGTTAACTCTAAATCTTCTATTGACATTTCTAGAACTTTTGCAGTCTTAGACTCTTCTTTTTCTATCATTATTTGAGTATTTTTAGCAGCTTCTGATAAATCTATAAATATAGCTAAATGTTCAGTAATAACTTTAGCAGCCAAGCTTATTGCTTCATAAGCTTTTAAGCTTCCGTCTGTCCAAACTTCTATAATTAATTTATCATAATCTACCATTTGACCAACTCTTGTGTTTTCTACTTGGTAGTTTACTTTTTTAACTGGAGTAAATATTGAATCGATTGGTAATACTGATATATCTTGATTATCTTTTTTATTTTTTGCTGCTGTATTATATCCTCTACCTTTTTCAACAGTCATTTCCATGTTTAAGTGTCCACCGCTCTGCTACTGTTGCGATATGTAAGTCTGGATTTAATACTTCTATTGTTCCATCAGTTACAATATCCCCAGCTTTAACTTCACCTTCACCTTCGAAGTTGATTTTAACTTTTTTTTCTTCATTGTCATATGATTTGAATCTTACACCTTTTAAATTTACTATTATTTCAGAAACATCTTCTACTACATTTGGTACTGTTGAAAACTCATGAACAACTCCATCAATTTTTATACTTGTTATTGCACATCCTGGAAGTGATGAAAGTAGTATTCTTCTTAATGAATTTCCTATTGTTACTCCATATCCACGTTCTAATGGCTCGCACACAAATTTTGCATAGTTATTTTTTTCATCCATATTTGTACATTCAATATTTGGCTTCTCAAATTCTATCATTTTTACCTCCTAAATTTTTAATTATTATTTAGAGTATAGCTCTACTATTAAATGCTCCTCTACTGGAATGTCTACATCTTCTCTTGATGCTAATCTTATAACTTTTCCACTTAAGTCTTTTTCATTTTTTTCTAACCATGCTGGAACAGGTCTTGCAGAATTTATTTCAACGTTCTCTTTAACAATCTTTCTGTCCTTTTTAATTTCTCTTACTTTAATTACATCTCCTGCTTTAACTAAGTAAGATGGAACGCTAACTTTCTTGCCATTAACCTCGAATAACCCATGATTTACTAATTGTCTTGCTTGTGGTCTTGAAGAACCATATCCTAATCTATATACAACATTATCAAGTCTGCTCTCTAAGATTTGAAGTAATCTTTCACCAGTTACTCCCTTAGTTTTTTCAGCCATCTCAAAATATTTTCTAAATTGGTCTTCTCTAACACCATAAAAAGCTTTAGTTTTTTGTTTTTCTCTTAATTGGATACCATATTCTGAAAGCTTAGCTTTCTTTTGTCCATGCTCTCCTGGAGCATAGTTTCTTCTTGAAATTGCACATTTGTCTGTATAACATCTTGTACCCTTTAAGAATAATTTTTGTCCCTCTCTACGACATATACGACATTGTTCGTCTTTATATCTTGACATGTGTTTTTTACACCTCTTTCTTTCTTAAAACTTTATACTCTTCTTCTTTTTGGTGGTCTGCAACCATTATGAGGTATTGGAGTTACATCTTTAATACTACTTAACTCTAAACCTGCTGTTTGAAGAGCTCTTATTGCAGCTTCACGACCAGAACCTGGTCCTTTTACAAATACTTCTACAGTTTTTAGTCCATGTTCCATTGCAGCTTTTGCAGCTGTCTCAGCAGCTTGACCTGCAGCAAATGGTGTACTCTTTCTTGAGCCTTTGAATCCAAGTTCTCCTGCACTTGCCCAAGAAATAACATTTCCTTGTACATCTGTAACTGTAACTATTGTGTTATTAAAACTAGAATGAATATGAGCAGAACCTTTATCAATGTTCTTTCTATTTCTTCTAGGTGTTTTTCTTGCTACACTTTTATTAGCCATTTGGTATTAACCTCCCTTATTTTCTTATACTTTACTACACTTAATTTGCTTTCTTAGCCTTACTTACTAATTTTCTTGGACCTTTTCTTGTACGTGCATTAGTTTTTGTTCTTTGTCCTCTAACTGGTAAGCTCTTTCTGTGTCTTATTCCTCTATAACAACCGATTTCTGTAAGTCTTTTAATATTAAGAGCTACTTCTCTTCTTAAATCACCTTCAACTTTATAACTTCCATCGATTATTTTTCTTATATTGTTAACTTCATCGTCTGTCAAATCTTTTACTCTAGTGTCTGGATTAACTCCAGCTTCTTTAAGAATTTTATTAGAACTTGCAACACCTATACCATAAATGTATGTTAGCCCTATTTCAACTCTTTTTTCTCTAGGTAAATCAACTCCTGCTATACGAGCCATGTTTTTTAGCACCTCCATTTTTATTTTCTCTTAAATTTTTGTCTCTAAGAGATAGACTTTTAAAAATATATATAAACACAAATTTTGATATAATTTACTAAATAATCTTTAGTAAAATACAGCCGCATCTAAATTTGTGCTAATATCTAAATTATTAAATTAACCTTGTCTTTGTTTGTGTTTTGGATTTTCACAAATTACTCTTATAACACCTTTTCTTTTAATTATTTTGCACTTTTCGCACATTTTTTTAACTGATGGTCTTACCTTCATTGTTTAAACCTCCCTCTATTTGATGGTTATAACTATTGTTATTGTAGATTGATTATTTTGCTCTCCAAGTAATTCTTCCACGACTTAAATCATAAGGTGAAAGCTCAAGTTTAACCTTGTCACCTGGTAGTATTTTTATATAGTTCATTCTAAGTTTACCAGAAATATGAGCAAGTACTTGATGTCCATTTTCTAGTTCAACCTTAAAAGTAGTATTAGGTAATGTTTCTACAACAGTTCCTTCAACTTCTATAACATCATCCTTTGCCAATCTACTTTCCTCCTCTTATTTTTGTATGTTAAATTGTATTTGAATTTTTCCTACAATTAACTAATGTATTATATCTTATTTTTAAAGTATTGTCAATACTTTTGGTTCATTTTCTGTAACTAATATTGTGTTTTCATAATGTGCTGCTAAACTTCCGATCTTCTGTTACTATTGTCCAACCATCATCTAGCTCACATATATCTGGCTTTCCATAAGTTACCATAGGTTCTATTGCAAGTGTCATGCCGTTTTTCTATTCTTGGTCCACGTCCAGCTTTACCATAATTTGGTATACCTGGATCTTCATGCATTCCGCGACCAATTCCATGTCCTTGAAATTCTTTTACAACACCAAATCCATTCTTTTCAACAAATTCACCTATTGCATGTGATATGTCTCCAATTCTAAAACCTGGCTTTGCAAATTTTATTCCCTCAAAGAAAGCTTTTTTAGTTACTTCTATTAGCCTTTCTGCTTCTTTGCTTGCTTTTCCTACTATAAATGTTCTTGCTGCATCTCCATTATATCCATTTTTTAGAGCAACTAAATCTATACTTATGATATCTCCATCTTTTAAATGTACTCTATCACTTGGTATACCATGTATTACTTCGTCATTTATGGATGCACAAATTGTACTTGGGAAATTTGGCACACCCTTTTCATAACTTGGATATCCCTTTTGGGCAGGAATACCACCGTTTTCTCTGATTATCTTTTCAGCTAATCTATCTAATTCTCCCGTTGATATTCCTGGTTTAATTGCTTTTTCCATTTCTTTATGCACAAGAGCAACTATTCTGCAAGCTTCTTTTATCAACTCTATCTCTCTATTAGACTTTATTTCTATCATTTTACTTTTTTAACCTCTCAGTAAGCTCTTTTGCTACATCAGTTCCCATTCTGTTTATCTTTACACTTACTTCATAAGTACATAGAACTCCTTTTTTATCATAGAAGTCTATAATTGGCTGTGTTTGTTTAAAGTAAGTGTCAAGTCTATTATTCATGACTTCTTCATTATCATCTTTTCTTTGCATTAATTTGCTTCCACATTTATCGCATATTCCATCTTGTTTTGGCGGATTTAATTTTAGGTTGTATATAGTTTTACATTCACTATTTTCGCAAATTCTTCTATTTACAACTCTTTCTATTAATTCTTCTCTTGGAGTTTCTAGATTAATTGCAAGTTCTATTTTTTTACCATGTTCACTTAAGAATTTATCTAGCCTTTCTGCTTGCGCAGTTGTTCTTGGGTAACCATCTAAGATTACTCCGTTTGCTAAATCTGGTTCATTAAGTCTTGCTTCTATAACCTTTATAGTAAGTTCATCTGGAACTAACTCTCCACGAGAAAGATATCCTTCAACTTCTTTTCCAAGTTCTGTCTTTTCTTGTATTGCTTTTCTAAATATATCTCCACTTGATACTGTAGGCACATTTAGGTTTTCTGATAGAATACCTGCAACTGTACCTTTACCTGTACCAGGTGCTCCAAGCATAATTATTATCATATTTTTTCTCCTTTTATTTAATTATTCTAGGAATCCTTTATAATGACGCATTACAAGTTGTGACTCTAATTGTTCTACCATCTCTAATGCAACACCAACTACGATTAATATTGATGTACCACCAAAGGCTATATCAATACTTGTAAATCTAAGTAGCATTGGAATTATTGCTATTATTGATAAGTAAATTCCTCCAAACCATGTTAGCTTAGATATTATTGATGATAGATAATCTGTTGTTGGCTTTCCTGCTCTTATTCCAGGGATGAATCCTCCATTCTTTTTTATATTATTTGATACCTCTGCTGGGTTGAATGTTGCAAAAGTATAGAAGAATGTAAATGCAACTATTAATATTAAATATACTATTGCATTTGCTATTGTATATCCAACTGGAACACCAGATGATGATGTTGCAATCGAAAACTTATATAAAGATGCTAAAAATCCTGTTTGTGTAGCAATATTTGGATTAAACATTGATATGATCATTGCAGGGAATGTTAAGAATGATGATGCAAATATTATAGGTAAAACTCCTGCCATTGCAAGTTTCAATGGTATATGAGTATTTTGACCACCATACATTTTTCTACCTACAACTTTTTTAGCATATTGAACAGGTACTCGTCTTTCAGCTTGTTGTACAAATACAACTGCTGCAACTAGAATTAATGTACCAATTACTATTCCAAGAGCAGTTATTAATCCTGTTGTTGAAAAAACTGTAACTGTAAACATTAAGTTCCATATTGTAAGTATTGCGCTTGGAAGTCCTGAAACTATACCAACGAAAATTATTACTGATATTCCATTGCCAATACCTTTGTTTGTGATCTGATCTCCTAACCACATAAGTAGTGATGTTCCTGTTATTAATGAAAGAACGACTAATGCTCCTGTCTTGAATGACTCATCTACGAATATTCCTGATTTTCTATATGAAAGGTATATTCCTAAAGCTTCTACTAATGCAAGAACTATTGTTAATATTTTAGTATATCTATTTAATTTTTCTCTACCTGCTTCTCCTTCCTCTTTAGAAAGTCTTTCAAGTGCAGGTATTACCATTGCTAATAATTGAATTACAATTGATGCTGTGATATATGGGCTTATACTCATTGCAAATAATGAAAATCTTGAAAAAGCTCCTCCTGATATTAAGTCTATTAAACCTGTAAGCCCATTTGATGCACCAAGAGCTGCTCCAAGTGCTACACTGTTTACACCTGGAACTGTTATATAGCAACCTAATCTAAATATTACTATAAGTAATAATGTATATAATAATTTTTTCCTTACGTCTGGAGTCTTTATAGCGTTTTTTATTGTTTGAAACAATTAAACCACCTCAATCTTTCCGACCTGCAGCTTCGATTTTTTCTTTAGCTGTTTTTGTAAATCTCTTTGCACTTACTTCTAATTTCTTATCTAAACTACCTGTTCCTAATATTACTATTCCATCATTTATTTTGCTTATTATTCCTTCACTCATTAAGCTTTCAGCTGTTACTTTTTCTGATTTAGATTTATTTAGCATTGTTAATGTAACTTCTACATATTTTTTAGCGTGAATGTTAGTAAATCCTCTTTTTGGTAATCTTCTATATAATGGAGTTTGACCACCTTCGAAACCACGTCTTACTCCTCCACCTGATCTTGCTTTTTGTCCTTTATGACCTCTACCAGATGTTTTTCCAAGTCCTGAACCAACACCACGACCAACTCTTGTTCTAGTTGTCTTTTTTACTGCTGGTTTTAATTCGCCTAGTTTCATCTTTTTCACTCCTTTCTTACATTACTTCTTCTACTTTTTTACCTCTTTTTTTAGCAACTTGCTCTGCTGTCATCATATTTGTTAAAGCATTGATTGTAGCATATACTACGTTTCTTGGGTTATTTGTTCCTATAACCTTTGTTCTTATATCTTTATATCCTGCAAGCTCTAATACAGGTCTAACACTACCACCTGCTATAACTCCAGTACCTTTTGTTGCTGGCTTTAACATAACTTTTGCACTTCCAGATTCTCCTACATATTCATGTGGTATAGTTGTTTCTACAATTGGAACTTCTACTAAGTTTTTCTTAGCATCTTGGATAGCTTTCTTTATGGCATCAGGTACTTCTGCTGCTTTACCATTGCCTACA
>CANRCJ010000114.1 GCA_947629105.1 uncultured Clostridia bacterium
AACACAGAAGTCAAGCCTTATGTGCCGAAGATACTTGCGAATTTCTTTGCTGGGAAAATAGGTCGTCGCCAGATTTTTTTTTATAGTCTTTAAAATTAGTTATAGTCATAGTAAATAATCATAATAAAATTAAAATCTATAGAAAATCACAGATTTACATAATATTAAATAAAACTTGCAATAATTGAATAAATGGAGTATAATAGTAATAGTGGAATCTTTTCCATTATTTTATTATTATAACCCAATTGGAGGAATTGACAAAATGAAAATGGAAATCCGGTATGCAATGCAAAAAGTAGGAATACTGCTGCTACTTCTTACATTTATAATGGGAAGCTTTTTCATCTACAACCATTATGAATATAAGAAATGGGAAAGCGAGCGCGAGACATCACAATTAAATTACGATCGTGATTACGCACTTGCTGAATTAGGAGTACTCAAAGGGAAAGTTCAAGAAATACGAAGGATGTATGTGGAATATACTGCAAAGGTTGATTCACAGGAAGAAGAAAACGAAGAGGATACCTCTACAGAAAATACTTCTGAAGAAAATGAGTCTACAGAAAACAACAATGAGAATAATGATTCTAGTGAAGTTGTTACTGAAGAACCAGACTCTGAGGAAATATTTTATCTTCGTTGTGAATTAGATGCAATAGCAAATTATAAACCGCCTACTACTAATGAATATTTGAGTAACTTGAATTTTTCGATTACAGCTAAAAGTGTAGATGATATTTGTGAAGAGCTTACTTTGCAAATAGGCCAAAGAATAAATAGCATACGATTTGGAAAAGAAAGCAAGTAAAAAGCTATAGGTTATAATAAAACCCCAGATGATTTTCTGGGGCTTTATTTTTTTGCAAAATTTTTAAAAAATTTTGCAAAAACTATTGCATTTTTAAATAACTTATATTAAAATTTATTTGAAAGTGGAGAGAAGTGGTAGAAAGTGTCATAAAAGGAAACGGAGGTGAGTCCAAGTGTTTATAGGCGAATATGAGCATTCTGTTGATACTAAAGGTAGAGTAATAATGCCAGCAAAACTTAGAGAAGATATAGGAGATAAGTTTATTTTGACAAAAGGCTTAGATGGATGTTTATTTGCTTATTCACAAAAAGAATGGACAAACTTTGAAGAAAAACTTAAAACACTTCCACTTACTAACAAAAATGCAAGAGAATTTATAAGATTCTTCTTAGCAGGAGCAATTGAATGTGAGATTGACAAGCAAGGAAGATTCTTAATTCCAGGAAACTTAAGAAGTTATTCTAAATTAGATAAAGAAATAGTTATAATCGGAGTTGGAACAAGAATAGAAATTTGGAATAAACAAGAATGGATGCAAAATGAAGAAAATATTTCTGCTGATGAAATTGCAGAAAATATGGACAAATTACTTGGTATATAACTTGCAAAAGTTTATATAAATTATACAAAAGATAGCACGCACAAAAGATAAAACCTTAATATACAAAAGAAATTATAAAGAAAAATTAAAAATCAAAAGACAAATTTTTAACAGACAAAAGATATTAAATGTACAAAAGAAAAAATTTACAAAAGAAATTTTTGAAAACAAAAGCAATAAATGCGCTAAAGAAAAATTAAATATAATATACAAAAGTAGTTATAACAAAAGATATACTAAAAAGGATGTGTTACAGTTGGTATTTATATATCTTACCAACTGTAATGCTTTATTACAAGGAGAAAAGTTGTGGAGTTTAATCACAAGTCAGTATTGCTAGAAGAAGCTGTGAGTGGATTAAATATCAAAAAAGATGGAATCTATGTTGATGGAACCCTTCGGAGGAGGAGGACACAGTTTCGAAATCGCCAAAAAACTGCAAGGAACAGGACTATTAATTGGAATTGATAGAGATGAAGAAGCAATAGAAGCAGCAAAAAAGAAACTTGCAGATTTTAATAATATTAAATATATTCACGGAAACCATGATGAAATAAAAAAAATACTATCTGAGTTAAAAATAGATGGAGTAGATGGAATAATCTTAGATTTAGGAGTTTCTTCATATCAAATAGATAGTAAAGAACGTGGTTTTAGTTACATGTCTGATAACATACTTGATATGAGAATGGATAAAACATCTAGTTTTACAGCAAAAGACGTTGTTAACACATATAGTGAAGAAGAATTATACAGAATTATAAATGAATATGGAGAAGAAAAATTTGCAAGGAAAATAGCAAGAAACATTTGTGAAGCTAGAAAAATAAAAGAAATAGTCAGTACAGGAGAATTAGTTGAAATTATAAAAAAGTCAATACCAGCAAAATTTGCAAAAGATGGTCATCCAGCAAAAAGGACCTTTCAGGCAATAAGAATAGAAGTTAATGATGAAATAAAACCACTATATGAAACAGTTATTGACTCTATAAAAATGTTAAATAATCATGGTAGACTTTGCGTTATAACATTTCATTCTTTAGAAGATAGAGCGGTAAAGAAAGCATTTACAGATGCACTTCGGAAAATGCACATGTCCTAAAGATTTGCCATATTGTGTATGTGGAGCTATTTCTTTAGGTAAGGTAATAAATAAAAAACCAATTGTTCCAACAGAAGAAGAACAAAGTGAGAACTCAAGAGCTAAGAGTGCAAAACTTAGAATTTTTGAAAGAGAATAACTAAAGATGTTTTAAATTACAAAGGAGGTGAAACCTATGGCATATAATAGATATCAGTATGAAACTAGTCCAAGAAAATTAAAACCTGAATATGAAAATATACAAAAAAGATATCCTAAAAAAAGTACTGCAAGAAAGCCTGAAAAAAAGGCAAAGACCAAGCCAAATAAGCTTAATCGCGCAAAAGTAATTTTATATGTTGCCATAGGCTTTGTAACTTTATTTGTAATTAGTTATAGATATGCTATATTAGATAAGACCTATTCTAACCTAAAGGATTTAGAAGAAGATTTAGGAGTAATAAAAAAAGAAACTGCTCAATTGGAAGCAAATATTGAAAGCAGTCTGAATTTAACTACAATAAAAGAAGAGGCAGAGAATAAACTAGGTATGAAAAAAATGAATCCGGAACAGATAGTATATGTAACGCTTCCAAAGACTGATTATGTAGAAGCAAGTTCTGAAGAAATAAAAGATGAAACAAAATCTCCTAACTGGATTATGAGCATTATTGATAAAATAATTGATACCTTAATGTAATTAAAATAATATATTGACTTTTAAGAATTTTTAATATATATTTATAGCATAATAAAAGCAATCTTAGGAGGAATAAAAATGAAACAAAAAAAGAAAATTATAATTTTTGCTATTATAATTATTATAGTTATTGTAGCTGTGATTATTTTCGCAAAAGGAAGAAATAATAATGAACCAGAAGTACTTGAAGATGGAACAGTTGTAAGTAAAAGTCCAAAGTTAAAAGAAACAAAAAAATATGAGGGATTTGAAATAACAAATCTAAATGTATCAGCTAACGAAAGCTTAACTACTATAAGTGGAGACGTAAAAAATGTAAAAGATACAGAAGTAAATTCACAATATATTGGAATAAAAGCATATGATGATAAAGGAGAAGTTGTCGCAACATTTGAAGCAATTATTGCACCTCCAGGAGATTTAAAAGGTAAGATAGCACCAGGAGACGTTATTACTTTTAATGCTTCTACTACAGAAAGAGTTACAAATATATATGATTTGGAATTTGTAGCACCAACTCAGACAGAGGTAGTAGTACCTGATGAAGATGAAAATGCAACAGAAAATAAGGATAATAAAACAGGAGATAATAACACTGAGAAACCAGAAGAAAATAATAAATAGTAAAACATAGGGAACTCCTAAATTAAGGAGTTCTTTTTGTATGCATTTTTTGGTAAAAAAGCAAACAAAATTACCTTAAAAACATTGACTTTATAGTAAAAAAATGTTAAAATATATAACGTTAGTTCTTAGGGAACTAATAGCTTTAAAAAATGGAGGTGAAATTTAAGTGCCAACAATTAATCAATTAGTAAGAAAAGGAAGACAAACGTCAAGAGCAAAATCAACAGCTCCTGCTTTACAACATGGATTTAACTCTAAAAAGAACAGAACAACTGATAGTAGATCACCACAAAAAAGAGGTGTATGTACAGTAGTTAAAACTGTTACTCCAAAGAAGCCAAACTCAGCTTTAAGAAAAGTTGCCAGAGTTAGACTTTCAAACGGATATGAGGTTACATCTTATATACCAGGTGAAGGACATAACCTTCAAGAGCACAGTGTTGTTCTAATTAGGGGTGGAAGAGTAAAAGACCTTCCAGGTGTTAGATACCATATTATAAGAGGAACACTTGATACTGCAGGCGTTAAGGACAGAATGCAAGGCCGTTCAAAATACGGTGCTAAACGTCCAAAAAAATAAAATGATTTAAGTAGTCATTTTCAGTGCATATAATTACTAAGATTTAAGGTACTTAAATTTAGATAGATTATATAGCACTTACTGGAATTAAAATTCCAGAGTAACTTTGATGTTTTTAATAAACATCTGAAATTCTAAAATAAGAAGGAGTGAAGAACAGTGCCAAGAAAAGGATTTATAGCAAAAAGAGATGTTTTACCAGATCCAATATATAATAGCAAAGTTGTAACAAAATTAATTAACACAATAATGCTTGATGGTAAAAAATCTGTTGCTCAAAAAATAGTTTATGATGCATTTGATATCGTAAAAGAAAAAGAGCAAAAAAATCCACTAGAAGTATTTGAAACAGCATTAGATAATATCATGCCAGTTCTTGAAGTTAAAGCTAGACGTGTTGGTGGAGCAACATATCAAGTTCCACTAGAAATTAGACCAGAAAGAAGACAAACTTTAGGTCTAAGATGGTTAGTTACTTATGCAAGAAAGAGACATGAAAAGACAATGTCTGAAAAACTAGCTGGAGAAATATTAGATGCTATATCAGGAAATGGTGGAGCATTTAAGAAGAAAGAAGATACACACAGAATGGCAGAAGCTAACAAAGCTTTCGCACATTATAAGTGGTAAAATTTAAACTAAAAGAAAAAATAAAAAAGGAGGAAAATAGACGTGTCAGACAGACAATATTCATTAGAGAAAACAAGAAATATAGGAATAATGGCACACATTGATGCAGGTAAAACTACAACTACTGAGAGAATTCTTTTCTATACAGGGAAGACTCATAAGATAGGTGAAGTTCACGAAGGTGAAGCAACAATGGACTGGATGGTACAAGAGCAAGAAAGAGGAATAACAATAACATCTGCTGCAACAACATGCTTTTGGTTAAATCATAGAATAAATATCATTGATACTCCAGGTCATGTTGACTTTACAGTTGAAGTTGAAAGATCATTAAGAGTACTTGATGGTTCAGTTACTGTATTTTGTGCTAAAGGTGGAGTTCAACCACAATCTGAAACAGTTTGGCGTCAAGCTGATAAATATCATGTTCCAAGAATGGCTTATGTAAATAAAATGGATATAACAGGAGCAAACTTCTATAATTGTGTAGACCAAATGAAAAATAGATTAAATGCTAATGCTGTTCCAATTCAATTACCAATAGGAGCAGAAGATTCATTCAAAGGTATAGTTGATTTGATAAAAATGAGAGCATTTATCCATAAAGACGATTTAGGAAAAGATATAGAAGAAACTGATATACCAGAAGAATTAAAAGCAAAAGCTGAAGAATATAGAGCAAAGATGGTAGAAGCTGCTGCTGAACAAGATGATGAATTAATGATGAAATATCTAGATGGAGAAGAACTAACAGAGGCTGAAATTAAAAAAGGTCTTCGTATTGGAACAATTGCTAATAAAGTAGTTCCAGTATGCTGTGGATCTTCTTACAAAAACAAAGGTGTTCAAGAGTTATTGAATGCAGTTATAGATTATATGCCATCACCAATAGATATTCCTGCTATAAAAGGAAAAAATCTTGATGGTGAAGAAGTAGAAAGAAAAGCTTCTGATGAAGAACCTTTCTCAGCATTAGCATTCAAAATTGCAACTGACCCATTTGTTGGAAAATTATGCTTCATGAGAGTATATTCAGGAACTTTAACTTCAGGATCAACAGTTTTAAATGCAAACAAAGATAAAAAAGAGAGAATTGGTAGATTACTTCAAATGCATGCAAATCACAGAGAAGATATCGAAAAGGTATATTCTGGAGATATAGCTGCAGCAGTTGGATTAAAAGAAGTAACAACAGGAGATACATTATGCGATATGAACCATCCTGTTATACTTGAATCTATGGAATTCCCTGAGCCAGTTATCGATATAGCAATAGAGCCTAAAGATAAGGTCGCTCAAGAGAAAATGGGTATAGCTCTTGCAAAACTTGCAGAAGAAGACCCTACATTTAAGACATATACAGATCATGAAACAGGTCAAACAATAATAGCTGGTATGGGTGAATTACACCTAGATATAATTGTTGATAGATTAAAAAGAGAGTTCAAAGTTGAATGTAACGTTGGTAAACCACAAGTTGCATACAAAGAGACAATTAGAGAGGCTGTTAAAGTTGAAGGAAAGTTCATCCGTCAATCAGGTGGACGTGGACAATATGGACATGTATGGCTAGAAATGGAACCATTAGAGCCAGGATCAGGAATTCAATTTGAAAGCAAAATAGTAGGACGGAGTTGTTCCAAAAGAATATATTAAACCGGTTGAAGATGGTGTAAGAGAAGCCGCAGAGTCAGGAATTCTTGCTGGATATCCAGTTATTGACTTCAAAGCTACATTAGTAGATGGTTCTTACCATGAAGTAGACTCTTCAGAAATGGCATTCAAAATTGCAGGATCTATGGCTTTCAAAGAGGGAGCTAAGAAAGGCAAATCAGTTATACTTGAGCCTATAATGAGAGTTGAAGTAACAGTACCAGAAGAATATATGGGAGACGTTATCGGAGATATTAACTCAAGACGTGGAAGAATGGAAGGAATGGAAGCAAGAAATG
>CANRCJ010000115.1 GCA_947629105.1 uncultured Clostridia bacterium
AAAAATGACGAAGATGCTCCGGATATAGACTCAACACCAAATAATACTAAGCCAGAAGAAGACGACATTGATGATGCACCAAGTATAATCACAGTAAAAACAGGAGAAGAGCAAATGTATATAGGGTTAACACTAATAGTATTTGTAACATTTGCAGGAGGAGTAGGACTAATTAAGAAATATGTACTAGAATAATAATAAAAAGAACAATAATATTTATTTTTCAAGAGGTTTGCTGTCAAGGCTTACGAATTAAAATTTATAAGTAAGCCTTGACACTCGCCCTTCGTTCCTTAACTTAAGAAGGAACTTCGGTTAATTGATGCGCACCTCTTTCAAATAAATATTATTGTCTTTTTATATTATTGTTACAATATTTTGGAGGTTAAAAATGGTAATTGTAATAGGAGGCGGACTTGCTGGATGCGAAACAGCATACCAAATAGCCAAAAATGGGATAAAAGTAAGACTATATGAAATGAAACCAAAGAGGTTTTCACCAGCTCATTCTAATTCTAATTTAGCAGAGATTGTATGTAGTAATTCTTTAAAATCTAATCTAATAACAAATGCGTGCGGACTTTTAAAAGAAGAATTAAGATATTTAGATAGTTTATTAATAAAATGTGCAGATGAAACGGCAGTACCAGCAGGACAAGCTTTGGCAGTAGATAGAGAAAAATTTTCTAGTCTTGTAACTAAAAAAATAAAAGAAATGGATAATATAGAAGTTATAGAAGAGGAAATTGGTGAAGAAATTCATTTGGAAGAGATAAGTAAGGACAATATAGTAGTAATTGCAACAGGACCTCTTACAAGTGATTCTTTATCAAAAGAGATAATGCGGACTTACAGGTGAGGATAAGCTTTCATTTTTTGATGCAGCAGCTCCTATAATAGAAAAGGACACAATAGATATGCATATAGGCTTCATGGGCGACAGATATGGAAAAGGCGAAGCATGCTATATTAATTTACCTATGAATAAAGAAGAATATGAAAATTTTTGGAACGAACTTGTTAATGCAGAAGTTGTAGAGCTACATAAATTTGAGAAAAAAGAAATTTTTGAAGGATGTATGCCAATAGAAGTAATGGCAAAAAGAGGAATAGATACTTTAAGATTTGGACCACTTAAACCAGTAGGATTTACTGACCCAAGAACGGGAAATAGACCTTATGCGATAGTACAATTAAGACAGGATAATGAAGAAGGAACACTATATAATATTGTAGGATTCCAAACAAATTTAAAATTTGGAGAGCAAAAGAGAGTATTTAGTATGATACCAGGACTTGAAAATGCAGAATTTATTAAATACGGAGTAATGCATAGAAACACATATATAAATTCTCCAAAATTATTAGACAATACATATAACTTAAAATCAACGAATAATATATACTTTGCAGGACAAATAACAGGAGTTGAAGGATATGTAGAATCAATTTCATCTGGGATGGTTGTACGGCTTAAATATTGTAAATAGAATGAAGAAAAAAGAAAAATTAATATTTCCGAAAGAGACTATGATAGGATGTCTTGCAGATTACATAAGTACAGAAAATGAAAACTTTCAGCCTATGAATGCAAATTTTGGTATATTACCTCAGCTTGATGAAAAAATAAGAGATAAAAAGCTAAGATATGAACAACTTGCTAATAGAGCGCTTGAATGTTTGAAAAATATGAAATGAAAGATAATATACAAAAATTTGACATTTTTATGTAAACGTGATAAAATGGAAATGTATTATAAATTAGGATGAATATGTAAAAATAAAATATTTGGAGGGATTATAATATATGACAAGATATGAAAGAGATTTAAACAAAGAAAGAAGAGTAATATTATCTAAAAAGGTTGATAATAAGGAAACATTATTAGGACAAGTGGAAGATTTACTTAAATTATCAGATCTTGATATTGAAAGAGCAATTCAAGCAACAAAAGAAGAAATAGAAAAGGTCAAGAGTGAAGAAGTTGACAGAATTGTAAGGAAGATTAAAGGAAAAGAAGCAAGTGAAATTATAAGAAATGCTAAAGAAAATACCTCTAGCAGAAGTAATAGGGTATATAATCTAGATGAGAATGATAGAAAAAATATTCATTTATTAAAAAAACAAATTAATGAAATATTAGAAAAGAGACAATCTGGAGAAAAAGTAGAAAATGTTGATAATCAAATAGAACAAATTATAAGTATAGATGCACAATATGACAAATTGAAAGATATGCTAAGTAAGCTAGAAAATTTCTCTAAAGCAAGAAGTCAGATTATAAGAATAAAAAACGTAAGAGATAGAGCTGTTACAAAGAAAAATAGAAATAAAAGCAAATTAGAATATTCTATTCAAGAAAATGCGAATAAAATTGATGAATTAAGAAAAGAACAACAAAAAAGAGAAGATGTTAAGTCAGGGATACAAATTGTTTTAGCAGGAATAATGCAAAAAATAGAGGAAATTGATAATAGAACAGAAGAGTTAAATAATAAAGATGAATTAACTCTTGAAGAAAAAGAATACTTATCAGGAGCCGCAATAAAAAAACAAGAATATTTATCTCAAAAGAGAAAGATTACTAAACAATATAAAGAAGAAGAGCAAAAAGAAGACTATATAGATAAAATAAAAGAATTAGAAGAAAAAAATGCTGATGAAGAAAAGAAATTAGAAACATATAATACAGGAAAAACTATAGAAGATGGTGTTATTAACAGATGTAATCTAGCAATGAGAATGCTATATGAAGGAAAAACATGGGACGATATAGAACTTGCAGCAGCAGAAGAAACAGAAAAAGTACAACCTAAAGCTGAAATAGCACAAAATCAAGAGCAAGAAGAAGAAAACGAATCAAGTATAGAAATTGCACCAAGCAAAAAGACAAAGTCAATAATAAAAGATGAGACAAAAATAGAGCAAGAAAATGAACAAGAACCATCTAAGGAGCCTGAACAAGAGAAAGAAGCTGAGGAAGAAGCAGAGAATGAAACAGAAGCAGAACCTAGCAATCCAAAGTGGTATCAATTTATAAAAAGATTTAAAAACTGGAATGAAAAAAGAAAACAGGTTAAACTTCTAGAACAAGGTAATAAACTAGAAGAATATAATGAACCAGAACAAGATGAAGAAGTAGAAATAGTTAGTGAACAAGAGCCAGTTAATGAACCTGTAAAATCAAGAGATGTATTTATCTCATATTTGAGAGAAATGGCTGAAAAAGGAGAAAATAAATATTTATCAGAAAAAGATCAAAAGTCTTATCAAAATCAACAAAGCAAAAATAAAGAAAGAGTAAAATAAAAGTTACATAAAAATGTAATAAAATACTGTACAAATTATTGACAAACTAAAAATTGTATGATAAAATATGTGAACACGTATTGAGGTTAATGCGTGTTCACATCGTTATTTAACCAATAAATTTAATGAATGACAAATAACATATAAAATTACGGAGGTGTATTTAAATGGCAGCAAAAGGTCCAAGAGAGAACATAACTTTAGAGTGTACAGAATGTAAAAGAAGAAATTATATGACATCTAAGAACAAAAGAAATAATACAGATAGATTAGAAATAGTTAAATATTGTAAATATTGCAAGAAACGTACAACACACAAAGAAACTAAATAACTTTAAATAAAGGGAGGTTGCAAATATGGCAAAAGCTGATAAACCAGAAAAAAATAATAATAAGAAACAAAGACATTTCTGGAAAGATTTTAAAGCTGAACTAAAAAAAGTTATTTGGCCAACTAGAAGTCAAGTTATAAACAATACAATAATAGTAGTTGTTATTGTATTAATTGTAACAGCTCTTTGTTTTGTACTAGACCTAGCTTTTGAAGCTTTAAATACATACGGAATAGATAAACTAAAATCATTAGTACAAAGTAGTAGTGTAACAAATACAGTAGATGAGAATACAACTGATGATGATACTGCATCAGAGGATGGAACATCAAACGATGAAAATGCTAGTGAGAATCAAGCAGACAATAATGAAGCATCAGGCGACACAACTGATATACCAGAAGTTACAGAATAATATTTAAGGAGGCGGATAACTTGGCACATCAAAAAGAAGATTCAGTCGCAAGATGGTATGTTATACATACTTATTCTGGATATGAAAATAAAGTAAAAACTGACCTAGAAAAAATGATTAAGAATAGAGAACTTGAAGACTATTTCTTTGATGTTATTGTCCCTATGGAAGAGCAAATTGAAATAAAAGACGGAAAAAGAAAAGCAAACTTAAAAAAAGTATTTCCAGGATATGTTTTAATAAAAATGATAGTAACTGATGAAACATGGTACATTGTTAGAAACACTAGAGGAGTTACAGGCTTTGTTGGTTCTGGAACTAATCCAATACCTCTTACAGAGGAAGAAATAAGAAATATGGGATTTGAAGAAGTGCCAATAAAGGTTGACTATGATGTTAATGAATCAGTTAAAGTTATAAATGGACCATTAGAAGGTTTCATCGGAGTAGTACAAGAGATAAACAAAGAAAAAGGAAAAGTTAAAGTTCTAGTTTCAATGTTTGGAAGGGAAACTCCAGTTGAACTTGAGTTTTCACAAGTACAAAAAGTATAACCTAAATAAAAATAAGCCTTAAAAAGACTTTAGTTTATAAGTAAAACATGAAGGAGGTGCAAAAAATGGCACAAAAAGAAATTACAAATGTAATCAAATTACAAATAGAAGCAGGAAAAGCAACACCAGCTCCACCAGTAGGTCCAGCACTTGGTTCAAGTGGTGTTAATATTATGCAATTCGTTAAAGAATTCAATGATAGAACAGCTAATGAGCCAGGTATGATAATCCCAGTAGTTATTACAGTATATAAGGATAAAACTTTTGAATTTATAACAAAAGTTCCACCAGTTGCTGTATTAATTAAAAAAGCTATAAAGATTCAAAAAGGATCTGGAAAACCTAACAAAGAAAAAGTTGCAAAGATTACTGAGGAACAAGTTAGACAAATAGCTGAACAAAAAATGGAAGATTTAAATGCAGCATCAGTTGAAGCTGCTATGAGCATGGTTAAAGGTACAGCTCGTTCAATGGGTATCGTAGTAGAAGGTTAATTAAAACCTAATTCTAAGATATAATAATTTAAAATTGGGAGAAGTAAATAAATACTTCGTTTGAACCAAAGGAGGTAAAAATGAAAAGAGGAAAAAGATATGCAGAAGCTGCTAAGCTTCTAGAAAAGGGAAAAGAGTATGAAGCAAAAGAAGCTTTAGAACTAGTAGAAAAATTCCCAAAAGCAAAATTTGATGAAACAGTTGAATTACATGTTAAATTAGGTGTTGATTCAAAGCATGCTGACCAACAAGTAAGAGGTACAGTAGTACTTCCAAATGGTACAGGTAAAACACTTAAAGTATTAGTATTTGCAAAAGGACCAAAAGCTGATGAAGCTGCAAAAGCAGGAGCAGACTTTGTTGGAGCAGAAGAACTAATACCAAAAATAGAAAAAGAAAACTGGTTTGACTATGACGTAGTTGTTGCAACACCAGATATGATGGGTGTAGTTGGAAGACTAGGAAAAGTATTAGGACCAAAAGGTTTAATGCCAAACCCTAAATCAGGAACAGTAACAATGGACGTTACAAAAGCAATAGCAGATATTAAATCTGGTAAAGTTGAATATAGATTAGATAAAACTAATATAATTCACTTAGGCTTTGGAAAGGTTTCTTTCGGAGCAGAAAAATTACTAGAAAACTATAACACAATTATGGATGCTATAATCAAAGCAAAACCAGCTGCAGCAAAAGGTCAATATATTAAGAGCGTAGCTATAACTACAACAATGGGACCAAGTTTATATATTAATCAAAAATAAATAGAATTTACCTAAGACAGTAGGCAAAAAGATAAGTCCTACCGAGGCAAAAAGATAAAATGGGGAAACTCATCTTTATGTCTCGGAGATAAGGACATAAAGATGAGTTTTAATTTAACTAAAACATAAACATAAATTTTAGGGAGGTGAAATAATGGCAAATCAAAACATCCTAAAACAAAAAGAAGAAGAAGTAAATGTACTTGCAGAAAAAATGAAAGACGCAAAGTTAATTCTTTTTGCTGATTACAGAGGAATTAATGTTGAAGACGTAACAAAATTAAGAACTGACTTAAGAAAATCAAATTCTGAGTACAAAATCGTAAAGAACAATATTTCAAGAAGAGCACTTGCAAAATGTGAAATCGAAGGCTTAGATGAAGCTGTAGAAGGACCAACAGCAGTTATAATAGGTCATGATGACTATTTAGAACCTGCTAAAGCAATTTATG
>CANRCJ010000116.1 GCA_947629105.1 uncultured Clostridia bacterium
CAGGAAAGGGAGTAATAACATACAAGATTACACCTAAAACAGGAAAATTAATAGGAATAAAACTTGTTAATGAAACAGATGACATCATGTTAATAACAGATACAGGAACAATTATTAGAATAAACGTATCTGAAATAAGCGTACTTGGAAGGTCTACTCAAGGAGTAACTCTCATGAGAACAAACGAAGGAAAAGTTGTAAGCATTGAAAAAATAGTAGAAGATGCGGAAGAAGTAGAACAACAATAAGCTTACATACATAACATAAAAAAATTATGTGAAACAAAATAACAAAAAGTTTATATTAAAAAGGAGAAACTTTTTTGAAGTTTCTCCTTAATTTAATTATAACTTATTTACCTACAGCCTTATTTGCAAAGTCATTATTAACGATTACATCATAAGGTGCTTTTTCTTTTAATTCGCCAGCTTCTTGAATAACAGTTTGTAATAACTCAAATCCTTTTTCTCCAAGCACAGGAGTTGAATTCCATACGTCGATTTCTTTATATCTATTAAGAACTGTAATTAACAAATCTCTATCTGTATCAGGAAAATATGAGATTATTGAATCTGCAACTTCTTCTGTTGAATGTTCCATAACCCAAACTTGACCTTTATAAATAGCATTTGTAAATTTTTGAATAATATCAGGATGTGCATCTATATAACTCTTTTTAGCAAAATATGCAGTATATGGGAGTTCATCAGTTTCAGCACCTATTGAAGACACAATATAGCCTTTTCCTGCAAGTTCAGTTACAGAAGCAGTAGGTTCAAATAATGAAACATAATCAGCGTTACCTGCACTAAATGCACCAGCCATTAAATCAAAACTTATGCTATCATCTAAAGTAACATCAGTTTCAGGATTTATATTATATTTTCTTAAAACATAAAGAAGTGTCATGTAAGGCACTCCGCCTTTTCTTCCGGGAATAATTGTTGAACCTCTAACATCAGTCCATTTAAAATTTGGATTATAATCTCTACTAACTAAGAAAGAACCATCTCTTTTAGTAAGTTGAGCAAAGACCTCAGTATAGTCTTCTTTTCCCTCATTATATACATATATTGAAGCCTCAGGACCTGCAAAACCAATATCACTTTGATTTGCAAGTACAGAAGTCATAACAGCATCAGCACCTTGAGCAGTAGAAAGCTCTATATTTAAACCTTCATCTTTAAAAAAGCCTTGATTTAAAGCAACATATTGAGGTGCGTAAAAGATAGAACGAGTAACTTCGCTTAATCTAACATCTTGCAAGGTAGCTTCTTCTTGACTTTTATTTCTAGAAGCAAAAATACCTATTACGACAGCAATTATAGCTAAAATTACTATAAGAGAAATAATTAATTTTTTCAAAATGTTACCTCCTAAAATTTAAAAAGTAATAAAAATTATTTCTTATGTGATTTTAAAATAATTTTTTCTAATAAAACAACACTTTCATACATGAAAGCAGCCATTATACCAAGTATAATAACACTGGTCATAACTAAATCTAATTGGAAAACTTGCCCTCCATATACAATTAAATATCCGAAGACCTGCTTTAGAAACTAAGAATTCTCCAGAAATTACTCCGACTAAAGATAAACCAATATTAATCTTTAAAGAATTAATAAAAGTAGGAATATTTGCAGGAATCACTATTTTTGTAAGAACCTGAAATTTGTTTGCTTTAAATGTTTTTGCCATTTTAATCATTTCTTTATCAGTATTCATGAAACCATTTAAAATTTCTAATATAGTTACAATTAAAGAGATGGCAAGAGCCATAA
This sequence comes from uncultured Clostridia bacterium, assembly GCA_947629105.1. Lineage (GTDB taxonomy): Bacteria > Bacillota > Clostridia > TANB77 > CAG-508 > JAAWPK01. Next base: position 1,785 of record CANRCJ010000116.1, read on the forward strand.
CAATAATTGAGCTAGTTCCAGCACCTACCCATATAATTATAATAGGGCCAAGGGCAACTTTCGGTAGACTATTTAGTATTACTAAAAATGGCTCCGCAACTTTTGATAAAAATTTTGAAAGCCACAAAATTGTTGCAATACAAATACCAAGAGCTGTTCCGTGAAAGAAATCCGGACAATAGTCTCATAAAAAGTAACACCAAGATGATGTAATAAATCATTAGAAGAAAGATTCATAAAAGTATTTATAATTCTACTAGGTTGGCTAGTAATAAAACTATCAATAACTTTTAAATTGGCCAAAACTTCCCAAAGAACAATAAAAGAAATGATTATTGCGATTTGAGTTATAAGGATGGCAAATTTATTTATCCTAATTTTTCTTAAGTACATTTTTCTATCTTGAGATATGAATTTATCATGCATGTACATCAAGCTCCTTCCATAGGCTGTCAAAGTATTCACTAAACTTAGGGCTTTTTCGACAGTTAATTGGTGTTCGATTTTGAATTTCAAAATCGATTGTGTGAATGTTTTTAACTCTAGCAGGTCTGTTGGTTAACACAATAACTCTATCGGACATACTGATACTTTCTGAAATATCGTGTGTTACAATAAGAGCTGTAATATTTTCAGCCCTCAAAATCTTGTAAATATCATTAGTTACCATCATTCTTGTTTGAGAATCTAAAGCAGAAAATGCTTCATCAAGTAATAGAATTTTAGGACGAATAGCAAGAGTCCTAATTAGAGCAACTCTTTGTCTCATACCTCCAGAAAGCTCCGAAGGATACTTATCCTTAAAATCATAAAGACCATATTTTTTTAAAAGATTTGTAACATATATTTCATTTTCCTTTGTTCTAATGTGTCTAATTTCTAATCCAAGCATCACATTGTTATAAATACTTCTCCATTCAAGAAGACTATCCTTTTGAAGCATATAACCAATTTTAGAGGAAACACCAGAAGATAAATTGCCATCAATGTAAACTTCTCCAGAAGATGGCTTATCTAGACCTGAAATGATAGAAAGTAAAGTGGATTTACCACAACCGACTAGGACCGATAATACTTATGAATTCGCCTTCATTTACAGAAAAACTAATTCCGTCGATTGCGGTTATTTCTCCATCTTTTGATTGATATATCTTTTTTAAGTCTTTGACCTTTAATACTTCTTTCATACTAAAATGTCCTCCTATCAATATGTCTTAATTTAATATATTAGACATAATGTAGAAATGTGCAACCAAAAAACAAAAAAATAGAGAATATACTTATATAGTAAAATTCTCTATTTCTTAATTAATGGGCATTATTCTTCTAATTTGTTATTTTAGATCATAATAGGTATTTATATTTACTAATCTTTTTTTAATAGCTTACTTAATCTAATATCATCACCAAAAAATCTACAAACATTATAATATGATGCAATCCTTGAGAATATCCTCTCTCCATAAGTATCAAAAAGATTATTCATGTTCAAATTTGTAGAAATAATAGTCCTTTTAATAGAACCTCTTTGAGTTAGGAGTCTTGTATTAATAATATTAAATAATTCAGAAATCTTTATAGAATTTAAAGATTCTACCCCTAAATCATCAATAATAAGCAAATCCACATTGATAATATTATCATATACTTCTTTTAGATCTGATTTTCCAAATCTATAATCAATCACAGAATCAAGCATAATAGGAGCTGTTTGATAAAGGATGGTTTTATTCATAGCTAAAACTTCTTTCGCAATGCAGTTAGAAAGAAAAGTCTTACCGAAGTCCGGTATTTCCAGTAAATAAAAGATTCTTTTCATTTGTATTATCAAAATTATTTATAAAGTTTAAAGCAATATCCTTAATATTTTGGATATTTTGCCTTGGCGAAATTTTAGCATTATATTTTTTTATATCAACGACGTCTGAATAAAGCTCCAAATCAAAATTGTCAAAGTTTTCTTTATCTAAATTGCCTAGATTAGACTTGTTAAAATCAATATCAAAAATTTTTTGCTTAATACAATTACAAAGTACAGTTTTATTATTGTCTAAAGTCACATATCCAGTGTCATTACATATTTTACATTCATATAAAGGCTCTTTAGCAGAAGGTGGAACATCTATATTTTGAAGCAGCTTTTCTTTTTTACTTTTCAAAGTTTCAAATTCTTTTTTTAAACTTTTTGCATGTTCGGTATCATTATTCAAAATAGCTTTTGAAATATCTAACGCAAGAGAATTAAGCTTATTTGTTATTTCCAATAAGTCAGGGTGAGATTCCAAGAATTCATTCTTTGCTTTTTCAAACTTTAAATCAGCATTAAATTTTTTCTTTTCATATTCTTTTAACAATGTATTCAAAGTAGAATTATTCAAAATAGACCTCCTTTAATTAACCTTGACTATTTGCATATAAGTTATCAAAATTATCGTATGAACGCTGCTCAAAGTTATTATATTTTGCTTTTTTCTCTAATTCTTTCTTACTCTTTTCTTGCTTTTTATATTCAAGTAAGAAATTTTGGACATCATCAGCTGTTTTTAAGTTCCTATCATGCCAATCTGAAAGCATTTTATCAAAATATTCAAAAGAAATATTAGTTCTAGAGTTGTTTCTTTTGAGTGCAATTTCTATAACATCTAAAGAGTATGAATAATCAACAACCCATTTTTCAATATATGGCTTTTCATATCCTGTAAGAGGCCTTGTAATACCGAGCTTTTTTTGAATAGCCTTTTCAATCTTTTGAAGAGTTTCTTGTTTTTGAAAGTAAGCTTCTAGGTCTGAGAAAGTCTTTACATTACTATTAGCCCAAGCCTCAGCAACAACTTGAATATAATTTTTGTGAAGGGCTGAACGCTTTAAGCAATAGTTAAACAAGGCAATCATAACTTGCTCATCAAAGCCATATTTATCAAACCACATACTTATATCTGCATACCAAGATGGAGACATAAGCCCTTGGAAGAATGACCTATTTATAGTTTCAATAGAACTTGCTCTATATTTATTCTTTTGGTTACGTTCGATATCCTCTGTAGAAAGCGAAACCTTAGGGCTATATAGCTTATGTAGTTCCACTTCTTGCAAATTATTTACAATGAAACCACCGGTTCCTTTTTTGGTTATGACCTCAAGCTCTTCCCAGTATTTTAAAGCTTCTTGAATTGTCTGAAGAGGGAGAGCTAGCTTTTTAGATAAATCGTTTAGCTTAATATCTTTGTTATACTTTGAAAGAAACAAAATATATAAATAAACCTTAATAAAGTCACCTGAAGATTGCGATAAATATTCTGAAAAGAATATATCGGGTATTTTTGTTGTTGAAAATAAAGATGATTCATCATTTTGCTCAAGTTTCATATAAGTTCCTCCATTCAAAGTATAATAATTTTTGCATTTTATGTATGTAGAATTATATCATTTTATGTATAAAAAAACAAGAAAATGGAAGCTATTTATATAAATATATTGTAGGTTTGTCAAACATATGTCACACTCTCTTAGAAAAAACTATTGTTGAAATACCTATTATGACTTATCTGCAC
>CANRCJ010000117.1 GCA_947629105.1 uncultured Clostridia bacterium
ATGTCCCCTGTTCAATACAGAGAACATTCCAAGTTAGTTGCCTAATTTATACTGTCCAACTTTTTGGGTTCAGTACAAATGAAGCCATTTTTTAATATTAATTAATCTACTACAATTAAATTTTCTCTTCCTGCACCTGTACCAATGAACTTGATAGGACATCCTACAACTTCTTCAATTCTTGAAAGATATACTTTTGCTTTTTCAGGTAAGTCTTCGCGTCTTTTTATATTGCTTATATCTCCAAAATTTCCTTCAAATTCTTCATATACAGCTGTGCAATTATCTATGTATTCTGGAGTTGTAGAAAAGTCTGTAGTTACTTTTCCTTTATGATTATATGCAACACAAAGCTGAATCTTATCAAGCTTTCCAACTGTATCTAAGTGATTTATTGCAATTCCTGTAATACCATTTACCATAACAGCATATTTTAATGCAACTAGATCAAGCCAGCCACATCTTCTAGGCCTTTTTGTTGTCGTTCCATATTCGTGACCTAATTCTCTTATTGTATCTCCAATTTCATTATTTTGTTCTGTTATATAAGGACCTGCTCCAACTCTAGATGAATATGCTTTTATTACTCCATATACTTCACCTATGTCTCTTGGGCTTATTCCGCTACCTGTACATATTCCGCCAAGTGTAGGGTTAGATGATGTAACAAATGGATAAGAACCAAAATCTATATCTAATAATGTTGCCTGTGCTCCTTCACAAAGTAATTTCTTTTCGTCTTTCATTGCATTGTGTAACAATACAACAGTGTCTACAACATAAGGTTTAATTATTTCTGCATATTTTGTGTATTCTTCGATTATTTCTTCTGCATTCATTTCAGGATATCCATAAGCTTTAAATATTTTATTTTTATTAGCTACATTAGTACGAACTAATTCAGCAAATCTAGGTCTTATGAAATCTTGCATTCTTATTCCTGAACGCTCATATTTATCACAATATGCAGGACCAATTCCACGACATGTTGTTCCAATTTTACCATTTCCTCTAACATCTTCTAGCATTTTATCCATTGCAATATGATAAGGCATGATTACATGAGCTTTATCACTAATTCTCAAATTGTCGACAGAGTAACCATGAGATTTTAAGTTATCAATTTCTTCAATTAATACTTTTGGATCAATGACAACGCCATTACCTATTACTGCTAGAGTTCCTTCGTTTAACACTCCTGAAGGTATAAGATGGAATGCGTATTTTTGTCCATCAACTTCTATTGTATGACCAGCGTTATTACCACCAGTACATCTAATAGAAACGTCAGCTTTTGTAGAAAGATAGTCAATAATTTTTCCTTTACCTTCATCACCATAGAAAGCACCTAAAACAACATCAACTTTTGACATATTTAACCTCCTAAATATAATTTTTACCATATATATTATATACAATCGTCAAAAAAAGTCAATATAGATTGCAAAATCTCTAAATATGTGATAAAATATTTTGGGTTAGGGAAATAAGGCATTGAAGAAATATTTATAAAATATAAAGCTGTGAATGTAATCTAAAATTTCTAGCGCCATTTTTTGAAAGGAATGATATTGGTTATGGAAAAAATATATGTAACTCCATTAAGTGGAAGATATGCAAGTAAAGAAATGAATGAAATTTGGTCAGCTGATGCTAAATATGGAACATGGAGAAGACTTTGGGTAGCACTTGCAGAGACTGAAAAAGAGCTTGGGATAAATATAACTGATGAACAAATTGCAGAAATGAAAGCTCATGTTGATGATATTGATTATGATGTTGTAGCAAAAAGAGAAAGTGAATGTAGACATGATGTTATGGCTCATGTTTATGAGTTCGGAACAAAGTGTCCATCAGCTAAGGGAATAATACATTTGGGAGCAACATCATGCTTTGTAACTGATAATGCAGATGTAATTCTTATGAGTAAAGCACTTGAAATTGTAAAGGAAAAGTTATTATTAGTTATTAGTAATTTAAGAGAATTTGCATTAAAAAATAAAAGTGTAACTTGCCTTGGATATACACATTTTCAACCAGCACAGCTTACAACAGTTGGTAAAAGAGCAACACTTTGGATGCAAGATTTACTTGAAGATTTAGAAGAATTAGAATTTGTACAAAGTAATATGAAGCTTTTAGGATGCAAGGGAACAACTGGTACTCAGGAAAGCTTTATGAAGTTGTTTAAAGATGAAGAAAAAGTAAAAAAGATAGATGGATTAATTGCAAGTAAAATGGGATTTGACAAAGTATTTGCAGTATCTCGGACAAACTTATACAAGAAAATTGGACACAAGAGTTTTAAATGTACTTTCAAGTATTGCTCAAAGTGCTTCTAAATTTGCAAATGATATGAGATTATTACAACATGAGAAAGAATTAGAAGAACCATTTGAAAAAGGACAAATAGGATCTTCTGCAATGGCATATAAGAGAAATCCTATGAGAAGTGAGAGAATTAATTCACTTTCAAGACATGTTGTTGCACTTTCTCAAGATCCAGCAATTACAGCAATGACTCAATGGCTAGAAAGAACACTAGATGACTCTGCAAATAAAAGAATTTGCGTTCCAGAGGCATTTTTAGCAGTTGATAGTATACTTATCCTTTATGCAAATATAACTTCTGGCATAGTCGTTTATGAGAATGTTATAAGAACAAATTTAATGCAAGAATTACCTTTCATGGGTACAGAGGAAATACTTATGAATGCAGTATTAAAAGGTGGAGATAGACAAGAATTACATGAGAAAATAAGAGTATATTCTATGGAATCTGCAAGAGAAGTAAAAGAATTTGGTAGACCAAATGATTTAGTGGATAGAATTGCAAAAGATGAAAGCTTTGGACTTACTAAAGAAGAAATACTTAAGGCATTAAATCCGGATAATTTGTGCGGTAGAGCTCCTCATCAAGTAGAAGATTTCGTAAGGGAAGAGGTAGACCCAGTATTAAATAAATATAAGGACTTGTATAAAAATATAAACGTTGAGGTAAATGTATAGAAAAGCCGAATGTTTAGAGATAATAAAAAACAATATAGTAAATTTTTAAAGTACCGCGTAAGCGACCAACCGAAGTGCGTTAGCACGAAGGGCGAGTGGAGCAACCTACATTATTTTAAGTTTTTGTAGGTTGCGACTGCAAGGTACTGAAAAAAATTTACTATATTATTTTTTACATATCAAATTTCTTTCCTGTTATTCTTTCATAAGCTTCTATATATTTTGCTCTAGTTGTTGAGACAACATCTTCTGGAATAGGAGTTGGATTTGATGCATCCCATTTATTTGCTGTTAGCCAATCACGCATATATTGCTTATCAAAGCTCTTTTGAGATCTGCCAACTTCATAATCACTCTCAGGCCAGAATCTACTTGAATCTGGAGTTAAAACTTCATCAGCTAAAACTAAATTACCATTTTCATCTAAGCCAAATTCAAATTTAGTGTCAGCAATAATTATTCCTTTTGTTCTTGCATAGTCAGCACATTTATTATAGATTTTTAATGTCATATCTCTTACCTTTTCAGCTAAATCTTTTCCTAAAAGATTGCATACTTCGTCAAAGCTAATTGGCATATCGTGACCTTCAGAGGCTTTAGTTGTAGGAGTAAATATAGCTTCAGGAAGTTTTTCAGATTCTTTAAGTCCATCTGGAAGCTTTATTCCACAAACAGTTCCATTTTCCTTATAACTTTTCCATCCAGAACCTGTGATATATCCTCTTACAACACATTCAACAGGAAGCATTTTAAGCTTTTTAACAAGCATACTTCTGTCTCTAAATTCTTCAGTTTGGAATTCTTTAGGAAATTCTTCAAATTTAGTTGTAATAATATGATTTGGAATTAAGTTACTTACATAATCAAACCAGAATTCAGAAATCTTATTTAAAATTTTTCCTTTGTCCTTTACCATCGTAGGTAATATAACATCAAATGCAGAAATTCTATCAGAAACTACCATCATTAAAGAACTTTCATCTACTTCGTAAATTTCACGAACTTTTCCACTACTAATTTTTTTCATTTTAAAATCACCTTTCTTTTATATAATTAAAATTTACATTTGCTTGATGTATTCTTCATAACCTAATTCTTGAAGCTTATCATTTTTCTTTAGAACAGCTTCATTTAATGATTCTTTATAAGCACATATTTTTTTATAAACTTCATCATTTGCTGTTGAAATAATTGTTGCAGCAAGAATTCCAGCATTTTTTGCACCATTAATTGCAACAGTTGCAACAGGTATTCCTGATGGCATTTGAACTATTGAGTATAAAGAGTCAACACCATTTAAAGTTTTAGACATTATAGGAACTCCTATAACTGGACAAGGAACTTGGGCTGCAAAAACACCAGGTAAATGTGCTGCTCCTCCAGCACCTGCAATTATAACTTTTACTTTTCTTTCTTTAAGACTTTTTGCATAATTGTGAGCAGCTTCTGGACATCTATGAACAGAAAGTATAGTCATTTCATAAGAAATACCCATTTCATCTAAAAACTTTGCTGCATCTTTCATTATTGGTAAATCTGAATCACTTCCCATAATTATAGCAACATCAACGTTTTCTTTCATATTAACCTCCTAAATTTAATTTATATAAACTTAAAATAAGTTTTTAACCAAGTTTTTCAGTCGTAAAAGACTTTAATACTTCTATAAGTTGTATTTTTTCAGCTGCTTGAACTTTTGATGCTAAGTCTTCTGGTGTGTCTGTCGGTGATACTTTTACAACTGTTTGCATAATAGTTGCACCTCTATCATACTCAGAATTAACATAGTGTAATGTAACGCCACTGTATTCTTCTTTAGCATCAATAACTGCTCTATGAACATTCATACCATACATACCTTTACCACCATATTTTGGAAGAAGAGATGGGTGTGTATTTATAATCGTATATTTTTCTATTAGTTTAGGACCTACAAGTTTTAAATATCCTGCAAGAACAATTAAATCTATATCTATTTTTGATAAAACTTTTTCTAATTCTAAATCTATTTTTTCATTATCTTTTTCTTGAATTATGTATGTAGGAATATTAGCTTTCTTTGCTCTTTCTAGGGCATAAGCTTTTGGATTATTTGAAACAACAAGGGCAATGTTTGCAATTAAATTTTTTTCTTC
>CANRCJ010000118.1 GCA_947629105.1 uncultured Clostridia bacterium
TATAACGTTTGCCTTCTTCTTCATCTAGTCCATCTAATATTTGTGCTTCTGATAGCATACCTAAAGTTGCAATAGACATTACTTGTGTTTGTCCTCTTGTAAATATTGCGCTACCATGTACTCTAGGAAGAACTCCAACTTCACATGATAGTGGTCTTATCTCATCTATTGCTCTTCCATCAGGACGTTTATGCTCTTCATAAATCATCTTTCTAACGCATTTTTTCTCTAACTTATATATTATTTCTCCAATTTCTTGTTTTCTTTCTTCTACAAACTCTTCTCCATATTTTTCTGTTAAATAAGTAGTAATGTCTTCAGTAAGTTTTTCAATATTTGCATCTCTTATCTCTTTATCTTGAGCTTGTACATCTTGATACATTCTTTCTTTATAATTATTTTCTACTTCTGCATATAAATCTTCTGAAACTGCAAAAGATTTATACTCAAATTTAGGCTTTCCTATTTCTTTTTGTATTTCAGATATGAATTTACAAATCTTAATTATTTCTTCATGTCCCTTTTTAATAGCCTCAAGCATAATATCTTCTGGTATTTCATTTGCTCCAGCTTCGATCATTGTTACTTTATCTAAAGTTCCTGCAACTGTTAGAACTAAATCTGTCTTTTTTCTTTGCTCAAGTGTTGGGTTAATTATAATTTGTCCATCAACGTATCCAACATTAACAGCAGCTGTTGGTCCACCAAATGGTATATCTGATATAGCAAGTGCGCATGACGTACCTATCATTGCTGCTACTTCTGGTGAATTATCAGGTTCAACTGATAATACTGTTGCAATTACACATACATCATTTCTAAAATCTTTTGGAAATAATGGTCTAATTGGTCTATCTATTGCTCTTGATACAAGAATTGCCTTGTCTGCTGGCTTTCCTTCTCTTTTTGTATATCCACCAGGAATTTTTCCAACCGAATAAAGTTTTTCTTCATAATCAACTGAAAGTGGGAAAAAGTCTATTCCTTCCTTTGGTTCTTTAGAAGCTGTAACATTAACCATTACAACTGTCTCTCCATATCTTACCATAACACTTCCATTTGCAAGTTCTGCTATCTTGCCATTTTCTATTACTAATTTTCTTCCTGCAAGTTCTGTTTCAAATGTTCTAAACATATTTATACCTCTCTTTTACATGTTACAAGGCGTTTAATCAAAAATCAAACGCCCCATATTTTAAATTATTTTCTTAAATTTAACTTTTCAACTATGACTTTATATCTTTCTTCATCTTTTTTAGCTAGATAGTTTAAAAGATTTCTTCTTTTACCAACCATTTTTAAAAGTCCACGTCTTGAATGATTATCCTTAGTATGAACCTTTAAATGTTCAGTAAGTTCATTAATTCTTTCTGTTAAAAGAGCAATTTGAACCTCTGGAGAACCAGTATCATTCTCGTCTCTTTTATAAGTCATAATGATTTCTTGTTTTCTTTCCTTTGTCATAATTACACCTCCATATTTTTATGTTAGCCTATTCCCTAGCAAAAGTGGTGTTATTATCCTAAAGCCACGAAATAGGTAGTAATAATTTCTTATTTATTTTACTATAATTTGGAAAGAATTGCAAGTATTTTCATTAAAAATGTTTGATTTATTTAATCACAAATTTTAATGTGAAATTTTTTGATTATATATTTATTATGTAAAATTTTTATCAATTTATGTTTTTTATTAAACAAAGCAGGCTCAAAGTTCACACATGGTGATATGAGCCTGCTTTGTATTTAAGCAATATATTTATTGCTTTTACGAGGTTCTATTATTTCAAACTAAGACGAATAGCCCTCTCTGGAGTAGATCCGTTGTAAAATGTGCTTCCTACATTAACCATAGTATCTTTTTTAAGCTTAACACATGGTCTTAGGGGAAAGCTCTTGATATTCGAGCTGTCAAATGTCCTTAACTCCATATATTTGTCCATGTATTCTAGGCTAAAATAGCCACCCTCAAAAGCAGGTTCAGAAGCAAGTAAGTACTCTTGCTTAATGTCCTTAAGCCAATCAGGCAATGATAATGTCAAACTGGCCGTCATAAAGCTGCCTTCTGCTCCTATTGAGGAATTACTATAGAGTTCTTTCCCCTTTTCTAATAGCAGTTTCCCTGCCTTTACTGTAGCCTTAGCTCCACCTACAAAAAGTCTATGTACTCCTTCTTTGCTTACAAGATATGGCATTCCTCTATGCATAATTGGATGCCAATTCAGGTATGTTGCTGTCTTAATAATTTGTTTCTCATTGTAGCCTGTGCTTGCCGCATCTAATATTGCAATATTAATGTCGGGTACATACTCAATGTACAGTTTTTCGGCATCTGTGATGCCATACTTTTTTGGCTTCTCTAACAGTTTTCTTAAAGGTATAAATTTTTCCACGTTGTATTCCTCCAAATATGTTATTATTTTAAAATTTAAACCTTATATAATAAAACCTCCTTTGTCCATTAAATAAACTAATGGGCAATTAATATTTTTATATTTTTAATTATACTTTATTTTATGTAAAATGTCAACAAATGGCTTATTCGCCTATAATTTCTATTTCAAGTTCTATTTGTTTTCCAGTCTTTTGGTATACTTCTTTCTTTACAAATTCTATTAAATCTAATATATCCTGTGATGTTGCATTTCCATCATTTACAATAAATCCGGCATGTTTATTTGAAACCATTGCTCCGCATATCTTTTTTCCTTTTAGTCCACACTCATCTATAAGTTTTGATGTTATATAATCTTCTCCTCTTTTAAACGTACTTCCGGCTGATGGTTTATCTATTGGCTGTTTTTCTTTTCTTAAATTTTGATACTCTTTTATTTTGCTTTCTATTTCACTTTTTATGCCTTTTTTCAATTTTAAAGTTGTTTCCAAAATTATGTATTTTTTTGATGAAAAAATACTTTTTCTATATTCAAACTCATGCTCTTTTAAGTTTATTTCATGTATATTTCCTTCATAGTCCATGTATTTAGTAGAAACAACAATATCTTTCATTTCTTTTCCATAAGCACCAGCATTCATTTTTATTGCTCCACCAATAGTTCCGAGGTATTCCTGACGCAAATTCAAAGCCTTCTATTCCAAGTTTTAAAAGTTTTTGTGCGATTTCTCCATTTTTATTTCCACTACCAACTGTTACAAATATGTCTTCATTATCTTCGTTAACTTCAAATTTATTTATTTCAATTTTGCAGACAATTCCTCTTATTCCTTTATCAGTAACCAAAATATTGCTTCCATTTCCTAATATAGTAATAGGTAAATTATTTTGATTTGCAATATCTATTACATATTTTAGTTTTCCCACGTCATCTACTCTTACAAAAATATCAGCTGGTCCACCAGTTTTAAAAGAAGTATGTTTTGCCATATTTTCGTTTAGAAACACATTTCTATCTCCTAGTTTTTCTTTCAATATTTCTGTTATCTCCATAATAATCTCCACCTTAAATTAATATACTCATTGTATAAATATATTTATGCTTCTTTTATGATTTTTTCAACCTCTTCTTTGCTTAATTCTACTACTTCACAAATTGTATCTATGTCTATTCTTTTCTTATGCATATTTAGAATCACTGATTTTTTGTTTTCCTTTACGCCTTCTTCCCTACCTTTTTTAATTCCACTTTCTCTATATGACGTTATTATTGATATTTTATCTCTTAGGTCTCTTTCCCTTTCTTCATATTCTTCTCTTAGTTCTGGAGATGCCATTATTTTTTCCAATTCTTTTCTTGCCTCCTCTATTGCTTCATCAGCTGTGTAATTCTTATCCATATCTAACCCCCTTTGTATGAATTTTATCCAGTTATCCTCTGGCTTTGCTTCTTTCCCTTCTTTATATTTGCCTAGCTCTATCGTATGTATCTCTATATCATCTGCAAATATTATTTCTTTTGTTCCTTGTTTCTTCGCCATTAGTCCCCATTCTACATGATAATCTTCTATTCCCTCTGTCTCTTTTAAATTATCAACTAATATTAGTATTCCTATTGTCTTTCTTAATTTATCATATCCTTCTCCTCTTTTGAATCCATCTGTATATACTTTTGCCCAATATTCTAAAAATCTCTTTGGCATATATTCGTATCCTATTATTTGCATCTCTATTATTACTTTCGTCCCATCACTTAAGTTTGCTCTTACATCTATCCTTCCTATTTTATCATCATAAGCTTCTCCTATTAGTCTTTTGTTTACATTCAATGTTAAATTCTCTATTTCTATATTTAATACCTTTTCTAAAAAGCCTTTTGTGATCTTTTCATTGCCTACTTTGCCAAATATTCTTTGAAATATTAAGTCATTTGTTACTTTTAATTTGTTTTTTTCTTCATTTTGCATACGCATTTTTTCCTTTCTTATTATATATTAATTTATATGTTTTATCAATACTTAAATTGTTCTTTTCTTTATTCCTCCTTTTCTTTGATTTTTATTTTAAAAAAAGATTTTAACTTGGGGATTTCCCAATAGATTTATTTTGCCATTCCTTAAGTTGTAAGTTTAAAAAATAAAAATAAGTAACGCATTATTTTAAGCAAATTTTGCTTAAATACTTACATTACTTATTTTATATATCCTTTTTCCATGTTTGTCAATCAAAACATTTCGACATAATTTTTATTGCTTTAATTCTCCTAAAAAATTTTAAAATTTCCAATATCAATCTCTACAAGGTCGAGAATATAAAAACCGCAAACATCACTGGAGCCGAACAGGCAACAATGGGACCTAGAGCAAGACAATAAATCATAACAGTCCAGAACTCAATAGTGGGTAATATGATGAGGCAAATCAGAACTCGTAGCGTCTTCGACCACACTCACG
>CANRCJ010000119.1 GCA_947629105.1 uncultured Clostridia bacterium
CTTCCGTGCGCATCCTTCTAAGTCTTTTATGTAGCAGTGGCAAAACGGCATCCAAATCTCATCTGTCTTGGGACATGTCTCGATAGCTCTGACGAGCTCATCATCATCACATAATTGGACTACGACCTTCATTTCTTTCTCATAGGGGTACCTGATATTGACGGTGTAAAATGCTGGAGCTATGACATTGTCATAAATCTCCTGAGGCATTTCATCCATCAATTGCTGGATTGCACTTCTCCGTTTCTCGGAGAGTTGTTCTTTGATTGACATTTGTTTACCTCCTAATTTCTAGCTCTTGGCTAGTTAATATAATATCATTATATCATATTTTACATAATTAGGCAAATCTACTGTATTTCTATTCCATTTTGCTTCATTATCTTAAATGCCATGTCATTATATTCATCCCTTTTATGTATTGGTGAATCATATGTTTCTACTGCATTTTTATATATTTTTACTTTAATGTTTAAATTATGCTCATTTATATATGTTTTTAATGGAAGAGCAAAATTCATAACGCACAAGTCCGTACAGCAACCTGTAAGCACAACTTCTTCTAGCTGATTTTGATTTTCTTCCATGTATTTTCTAAAATCCTCTGTTATAAATCCACAAGTTGAATTTTTTCTAATTACTTTCATATTACTCTTATATGGTATAAGTTCAGAAATAAGCTCCGCTTCTTCTGTTCCTAAAATACAATGTGCAGGGAAATCCTCAAATTCCTTTGAGTCCTTGCTATGTCCCTCTTGAATACTTATTATTTCATCATCATTTTTAATATACTGTTTTATAAGCTCTATAATATTAGGAGTTATATCATTTATTTTTTTATCCGCAAGTGCTCCTTCTTTTACAAAGCCATTTACCATATCTATTACTAGCAAAAGTTTTTTCATATCTATCCTACCTTCTTATTCAAAATATCTTCTATCGTATGCCACGCAAGTAGTGCACATTTTACTCTTGCTGGCATATTTGATACATTTCTAAATGCAATAGCATCTTCTAGTTTTTTTAGTTCTTCCTCGTTTGTAGTTTCTCTTTTTATCATATCAATAAATATTTTTATTATTTCTTTTGCTTCATTAATTGTCTTTCCCTTTAGAGTATCAATCATTATTGATGTAGATGCTTGTGAAATTGCACATCCATGTCCTGTAAATGCCATATCTTCAATTACATCTCCATTCATTTTTATCTCTAATGTAATTTCGTCTCCACAGTTTGGGTTATGTCCTACTTCTGAATAATCTGCATCTTCTAATTTTCTTTTATTATATGAGTTCATACTGTGTTCCATAATAAGCTCATTATATACATCAGTTAAATCTTCCATTTTTATGAATTTCTCCTTATTCTTTAATATACTTTTTAAACATATCATAAGCTTTATTCAAAGCTTTAACAAGTCTATCTACATCTTCTTTAGTGTTATAAAAATAGAAACTTGCTCTACATGTTGAATCGATTTTCAAATATCTCATAAGTGGCTGTGTACAATGATTTCCTGAGCGTACACAAACTCCTTCTGTATCTAAAATGCTTGCTACATCATGAGGATGTATTCCTTTTATATTAAATGATATTACACTTGAATGATTTTCTTTGTTAGGTGTTAGATATAAACTTAGGAAATCTAGTTTTGATAGTTCTTCCCTTGCGTAGCTAACTACATCTTGTTCAATTTCTTGTATTTTATCATATCCAATATTTTCTATATAGTCAATTGCAGCATCAAGTCCTACTGCTCCTTCTACATTTTGTGTTCCTGCTTCAAACTTATATGGAACCTCTGCAAATGTTGTATCTTGTTCATATACATATTCTATCATATCTCCGCCCATTAGAAATGGAGTCATTTTTTCAAGTAGAGCTTTCTTTCCATATAGCGCACCTATTCCAAGAGGAGAGAGCATTTTGTGTCCTGAAAATACAAAGAAGTCTGCGTCTAATTCTTGAACATCAATTTTCATGTGAGGTATACTTTGTGAACCATCTACAATTACAATTGCTCCCATTTTATGCGCATATTTTATTATCTTTTTTATATCATTTTTTGTTCCCAAAGAGTTTGATACGTGTGTTATTCCTACTATTTTTGTTTTGTTTGTTATTTTCTTTTTTATTTCTTCTTCAGGTATCTCAAATTCGTCATTTATATACATATAATTTAATTTGCTACCCGTAGCCTTTGTTATCTTTTGCCATGGCACTAAATTAGAATGATGTTCCATTATTGACAATGTAACTTCATCTCCACTTTTTAAGCCTTCCATTCCATAAGAATATGCAATTAAATTCAAACTTTCTGTTGCATTTTTTGAAAATATTATTTCTTCTCTATGTTTTGCATTTATAAATTTTGCAACTTTTGTTCTAGCATTTTCATATTTTTCTGTTGCTTCTAGGCTTAAAGTATATGCACCCCTATGTGGGTTTGCATTATATTTCTCATAGAATTCTTTAACTGCATTTATTACCTGAATTGGCTTTTGCGTTGTTGCTCCATTATCTAAATATGCGATATCCCTATTTGCAAAAATTGGAAAATCTTTTCTAATTTCTTCTACATTCATTTTGTTTTTATCCTTTCATTCTTTAATCTAACCTTTTATCAATCTCATAAGAAATCTCATTTTTTAATTCTTCATTTTTTATACTTTCTAAAATCTTGTTGAACTTTGCTCTTACCATTAGTTTCATGGCTTCTTTATATTCAAATCCACGGCTCATTATATAGAATAGTTCTTTTTCGCTTACTTTTCCCGCCGAGCTACTATGATTTCCTTCTACATCTTCTTCCGAGCAAAGTAGCATAGGAAGTGCAAGTGACTTTGCTGTATCTGATAATAGCATACATGACTCATCTTCGTTTCCCTTTGCTTTTTTTGCACCTTTCTTAAAATCAATAGTCCCTTTGAAGTGCTTTTGCGCTTTATCCTTTAAAGCTCCTTGAACTTCAATATCAATATTTGTTTTTTCTCCTCTTAGCTCTCCAATGTAATTTAAGTCAAATAGCTGATTGCCTTTTCCTAGGTACATTGTGTTAAGTACATTTTCTGAACTTTCTCCTAATAAATTAGAATAATAATTTGTAATACTTTTTTCTCCTCCAAAGTCTACCAAAGTATAGTTTATTTTAGAATTTTTATCTAATAAATTTTCTATACTTATAAAATTATTAGAATTCTCATTCATTAGGTTAACGACTATGATATCTATGTTTGCGCCTTGTTTTGCATGTACACTTAGTACCCCATTATGGAATCCTTTTACTTTGTCATTTGATAAATATTTTATTATGACAGTTGCTTTAGAATTTTCGCCTGCAATTAATAAAATATTATCTACTAATGACTTATTTTTATCATCAAATGTATATTTTATTTGAACTTCGCTTGTTTCATTATTATTAACTGTAATTTTAATTTTTTTGTTTGACGCTTCATTTACCTGATTTATAAAAGACTCTCCTAGTCCATAAGTAAGCCTTGTCTTCTCGATATTTTCTTCAATTATTGTATTTTTGCTGCCACATAGTATTTCAACATTTTTAAATTCTTCAATACTCTTTGGAATAATGTTATCTTCTAACTTTATATTATTTATATTAAAATTTCTTGAAGTTCTAACTGGTGTTTCGTTTAATTTCATTTCTTCATCCTTTCTTTAAACTTGAAGTTTATCCAATAGATCCCTCAAGTTCAAGATTAATAAGATTATTCATCTCAACCGCATATTCTACCGGAAGTTCCTTAGAAATAGGATATGCAAATCCTCTTACTATCATTGCTTTTGCATCTTCTTCTGATAAGCCCCTGCTCATTAGATAAAATATCGTCTTATCACTTATTTTACCAATCTTAGCTTCATGCGAGAATTCAACCTCATCTGTTCTAATATCATTTACAGGTATCGTATCAGATACAGAAATGTTATCTAGCATAAGCGATTCACATGATACAGAAGATTTAGAATTTTTAGCATTTTCATTTATTCTAACTAAAGACCTGTATGTGCACTTTCCTCCATTTTTTGATATAGATTTTGCATTTACAACACTTGATGTATTTGGGCTATTATGAACAACCTTAAACCCATTGTCAAGGTTTTGTCCCTTTCCTGCAAATGATATTCCAGTAAATTCCGTCTTTGCTCCTTCTCCATTTAATATACTCATTGGATATAG
This sequence comes from uncultured Clostridia bacterium, assembly GCA_947629105.1. GTDB lineage: Bacteria > Bacillota > Clostridia > TANB77 > CAG-508 > JAAWPK01. The sequence continues at coordinate 4,199 of CANRCJ010000119.1, forward strand.
CATAGATATTTTTGATCCAAATGAACCAGTTACCCAGT
>CANRCJ010000120.1 GCA_947629105.1 uncultured Clostridia bacterium
ATGTCCTACATGTGGCTTTCCATTTGCTGTTGGTGGTCCATCATAAAATGTAAAATATCTTTCACCCTTATTCATTTCAAAATTCTTTTTTATTATATCATTATCCTTCCAGAATTTTCTTATCTCTGCTTCTTTTCCTGCGAATCCATTTGGTAAATCTACTTTTTTATACATACCCCTTACATCTCCTTTTTCTTTTTTAGGCTGTTTCTACATTTTTCTTTTCTGGTTTCTTTACATTTATTTGTTTCTTTCTAATGTGTCTTTTCTCAACTTTGTTTTCGTTTATTTCAAGCTTAGGCTCTTTATTTTCTAATACTGTTTCTTTTGTTATTGTGCACTTCTCTATCTTTGGATTTGATGGTATATCAAACATAATATCTCTCATAATCTCTTCTATAATTGAACGTAAGCCTCTTGCACCAGTATTTCTTTCTATTGCCTTATCTACTATTGCTGAAATTGCATCCTCTTCAAATTCTAGCTCAACTCCATCAAATTCTAATAACTTTTTATATTGTTTTACTAAAGCATTTTTTGGCTCTGTAACAATCTTTATTAATGCTTCTTTATCTAATTCTTTTAATGTAGTTACTATTGGAAGTCTTCCTACGAATTCTGGAATTAATCCAAATTTAAGTAGATCTTGTGGTAATAATTCTTCATATATCTTGTATTTATCAATTTCTTTTTTGCTTTCAATCTTAGCAGAAAAGCCTATTGCTTTCTTTCCAACTCTTTCATTTATTATCTTATCTAACCCTTCAAATGCTCCTCCACAAATAAATAGAATGTTTGATGTATTAATTTGTAAAAGTTCTTGATGAGGATGCTTTCTTCCTCCCTGTGGTGGAACTGATGCAACCGTTCCTTCAATAATTTTAAGTAGTGCTTGTTGTACACCTTCTCCACTTACATCTCTTGTAATTGAAGGATTTTCAGACTTTCTTGTAATTTTATCTATCTCATCTATATATACAATTCCTCTTTCTGCTAGCTCTATATCATAGTCTGCGGCTTGAATTAATTTAAGTAAAATGTTTTCTACATCTTCTCCAACATATCCTGCTTCTGTAAGAGTTGTTGCATCTGCTATTGAAAATGGAACCTTTAATATTTTAGCAAGTGTTTGAGCAAGTAATGTTTTTCCACAACCTGTTGGTCCAAGTAATAATACATTGCTTTTTTGTATCTCTACATCATTTGCTTCTTCTTCATTATTAATTCTTTTATAATGATTATATACAGCAACTGCCAAAGTCTTTTTTGCTTCTTCTTGCCCTACTACATATTCATCTAATATTTTCTTTATCTGGGCTGGGTTTGGCAATTCTTCATCTTCTCCTAAAACATATTGTGTCTCTTCATCTTCAAAGCTATCTTCTTCCACAATATTTTTACATATTCCAATGCATTCATCACATATATATACTCCGGGGTCCTGCAACAATCTTTTTTACATTTTCTTGAGTCTTGCCACAGAACGAACATTTAACATTCTTTATTTCATTATCATCATTATTTTTAGACATTTGTTAATTCCTCCATTCAAAATTATCCTCGAATTATTAGCAAAATTAGATATTAGAAAATTCTAATATCTAATTTGCACGCTTAAAGAAGTAACTACTTAGTTTTCTAGTCTTAAGCTCTTTTATCTAGTATTCCATCTATTAGTCCATATTTTAAAGCTTCTTCTGCTGTCATGTAGTTATCTCTTTCTGTATCTCTATTAATAATCTCTAGTGGTTGACCTGTTCTTTCACTTAATATTCTATTTAATTTTTCACGAGTTCTAACCATATGGTCAGCATGTATTTTTATCTCAGTTGTTTGACCAGAAAGTCCTCCTGATATTAATGGTTGATGTATTAATATTTCTGAATTTGGTGTTGCAAATCTTTTTCCCTTTGTTCCTGAAGCTAAAAGTACAGCACCCATACTTGCTGCCATTCCTACACATATTGTAGAAACTGGACATTTAATATAATTTATTGTGTCATATATAGCCATTCCATCTGTTATAGAACCACCTGGACTATTTATATAAAGGAATATTTCTCTATCTGGATCCTCTGATTCCAAGAATAGAAGCTGTGCTACTACAAGTCCTGCTGAAGTTGCGTCTACTTGTTCTCCTAAAAATATTATTCTATCCTTTAATAATCTTGAGAAAATGTCATAAGACCTTTCTCCTTTATTAGTTTGCTCTATAACATAAGGTACTAAACTATTATCTAACATAAATTTCCTCCTATGATTTTAATTTTCTATTTTACTTTAGCATTTTCTCTAAGAAAATCAATGGCAGCTTCATGAGCTAATTGATTTTTTATGTATTCCATGAATTGTTCATTCTTCTTTAAATCTTCTTTATCTCTTCCATAAGCTTTTGCCATTTCTTCAAGTCTTTCATCAACTTTCTTCTCATCTGCTTCTATTTTTTCTTCTTTGATAATTTGCTCTAAAACAAGTCTTGTTTTGACACTTTCCTTAGCTTGCTCTTTTCCTTCTGCTCTAAAATCTTCCATAGTCTTTCCAATCATCTTCAAATAATTTTCCATATTCATTCCTTGATAGCTAAGTCTTGTTTCAACATCTTTAACCATGTTGTCAAGCTCTGTTTCTATCATTCCTGATGGAATGTCTATTTCTGTCTCTTTGCAAACTGCTTTGATTAGCTCATCTTCTGTCTCATATTTTGCTCTAGTTTTGTTTTCTTCTTCAATCTTTTCTTTTATACTATTCTTTAATTCTTCAAGTGTTTCAAATTCACTTGCATCTTTTGCAAAATCATCATCTATTTTTGGTAATTCTTTTTTCTTTATTTCATGTAATTTAACTTTAAATACTGCTTCTTTTCCTTTTAAATCTTCTGAAAAATAATCATCTGGGAATTTTACTTTTATATCTTTTTCTTCTTCTATTTTCATTCCTATAATTTGTTCTTCAAATCCTGGTATAAAAGTATTGCTTCCTATTTCTAATTCATGACCTTCTGCTTTTCCTCCTTCAAATTTAACTCCATCAACAGATCCTTCAAAGTCAATTACAGTTATATCTTTATTTTCAACTGGTCTATCTTCAACATTAACTATTCTTGCATTTCTCTCTGCCATATGCATAAGTTCATGTTCAATGTCTTCATCAGATACATTATACTCTATTTTTTTTACTTGTATACCTTTATATTTTCCAAGTTTAACTTCTGGCTTGATTTGAACTACTGCTGTAAATTTAAGGTCTTGTCCTTTGCCAATTTGTGTTACATCTAAGTCAGGCTTACTAACCGCTTCTATATTATTTTCTTTTAATTCTTTTTCATATATTTCTGGAACTAGCTCATTAAATGCATCCTCATAGAATATCTCTGGTCCATAGTGTTTCTCTACAATAGCCATAGGAGCCTTTCCTTTTCTAAAGCCTGGTATATTAAAATATTTTGCACTTTTTTCATATACTTTTTTAATAGCTTCATCAAATTTTTCAGCTTCTACCTCAAAGCTAAGTTTTAATTCATTTGCATTTTCTGTTTTTTCAATTTTAATACTCATATTCTGTCTTCAATCCTCTCTCTTAATTATCTTTTAACCACATTATTATATATTGCTTTTTTCTTTATGTCAATATAAATTGGCAAAAAATCCTATTAAAAAAATAAGACATATTTCTATGCCTTATTTAGATTTAATTGCATATACTATTTCTTACTTCTGAAAGTTCCCTAACTCCTTCTGATTGTTCTCTTATAATTGTTTCTGCTACATTTCTAAGTCTTGGGTCTATGCGGTACATAAGTAAATTATTACACATTTGTATTGCGCCCTCGTGATGAGGTATCATTTCATTTGTAAAATTTAAGCTTATATTTGCACATCTAGGACTATTTCTCATTCTATATACCATGTTCTTTACGATTGATAAGTATCTAGTCATATAATTATTTACATCTGTTCTTGAGCTACAATATCCACGTGTAGTTTTTAGTATTTCTCTCATTTGCTCTATTCCTCTTGTTTGCATTGTTATTATATTTCTTGCTATATTTTCTAATGGTGGATATACTGGATATTTTAATAAATTTTGACACATATATATTGCTGCCTCATGATGTGGTATCATACATTCAATAAAATCTATTGTAATATTTCCTACAATATTTCTTGAAAGCATTTTTTCAGCCATATTATATAAAATTCTGTCGAACTCCTCTAAGTATCTTTTAACATTC
>CANRCJ010000121.1 GCA_947629105.1 uncultured Clostridia bacterium
CCAAATCCTGGATGTATAGCGTCTGCTCCTGTTATATTTGCAGCTTCTAATATTGATTGCATATTTAAATAACTTTTATTTGCAGGACCTTCACCGATACACACTGCTTCATCTGCAAGTCTAACATGCATTGAATTACAATCAGCTGTTGAATATACTGCAACAGTCTTTATGTTCATCTCTTTGCATGCTCTAATTATTCTAACTGCAATTTCTCCTCGGTTTGCAATTAAAACTTTGTTCAACATTTTCAACACTTCCTTAAATTTATACTAATGCAAAGGTTAATTCTCCTTTTGCTGCAACTTTTCCATTAACTGTTGCTACTGCTTCTCCCACACCTATTGGGCCTTTAGACTTTATTATTTTAACTTCTAGTTTTAATACATCCCCTGGAACTACCTTCTGTTTGAATCTTAGTTTATCAATTCCACCAAATAGAGCATTCTTTCCTTTATTTTCTTCTAATGAAAGTATTGCAACAGCTCCTGTCTGTGCTAATGCCTCAGTTATAAGTACGCCTGGCATTATTGGCTCACCTGGAAAATGCCCCTGAAAATACCATTCATTTATACATACATTTTTATATGCTACTGCCATTTCTCCGAGGTACATATTCTTCTACTCTATCTATCATTAAAAATGGTGCTCTTTGCGGAATTATATTCATTATTTCTTTTATATCTAACATTTTTCTTCTCCTATCTTATCTTAAATAATGGTTTTCCATAATCAACCATTTCTCCATCTTTTACAAGTAATTCTGCTACTTCTCCATCATATTCTGATTCAATTTCATTCATGAGTTTCATTGCTTCTATAATGCAAAGTATATCTCCTTTTTTAACTTTTTGACCCACTTCTACATACTTCTTAGCAGTTGGTGATGACTTTTCATAAAATGTTCCAACCATTGGAGATTTAACTATCTTAAAGTTTTCGTTATTTTGCTCTACATTAACTAATTCTTTGTTTTCTGAAACAACGGTAGGTTTAACATTTGGGGCTACTGTCATAGGAATATTAGGAAGAATAGGTACTTGATTTACTGGAAGCTCATTTTTATTCTTCATACTTATTTTTGTTCCATCTGGAAATTCTATTGAAACTTCTGCAAGTTTAGATTCTTCCATATCTTTAATTATTTTCTTTATCTCTGAATATTCCATATTCTAAATTTCTCCTCTCCCTAAATTTAATTTTCTTCAAATTTTTTAAATATTATTGCGCTATTATGTCCGCCGAAGCCTAAAGAATCTGACATAGCATATTTGATGTCATACTTTCTTCCTTTGTTTGGTACAATGTCTAAGTCACAATCTTCATCTGGAACTTTGTATCCTATTGTTGGTGGTACAAAGCCCTCTTGAATTGCTTTTACAGTTGCAATAGCCTCAATTCCTCCTGCACCTCCGAAGCAAATGTCCTGTATTTCCTTTTGTTGAACTTACCATTATTTTTTTAGAAGCTTCCTCTCCTAATGCCTTCTTTATTGCAATAGTTTCAAATTTCTCATTTAAAGGTGTTGACGTTCCATGTGCATTTATGTAATCTAAATCTTCTGGTTTTATTTTTGCATCTTCCATTGCATTCTTCATTGCTCTTGCTCCACCTTCTCCGTCTGGTGCTGGAGATGTTATATGATATGCATCTGATGTTGCTCCATAACCAACAATCTCTGCATAAATCTTTGCATTTCTTTTTTTAGCATGTTCATACTCTTCAAGAAGTATTAATCCTGCTCCTTCTCCCATTACAAATCCGTCTCTTTCCTTATCAAATGGGATACTTGCTCTTGTTTTATCTTGACTTGTAGATAATGCTTTTATATTTGTAAAGCCTGCTATACCCATTGGCGTGATGCTTGCCTCTGCTCCACCTGCAATCATTAAATCTTGATATCCATGTTTTATAATTCTGTAACACTCTCCTATTGTATGTGTTGCACTTGCACAAGCTGTTACCATGCCAAAACTTTCTCCTTTTGCTCCAATTTCTATCGAAATATTTCCTGCTGCCATATTGCTTATTGCCATTGGTATAAACATTGGTGAAACTCTATCTGGACCTTTTTCGTTTAATGTCTTTGTATTATCTTCTATTGTTTGAAGTCCTCCAATTCCTGTACTTACAGCTACACCAAATCTGTTCATATCTGTTTTTTCAGTGTCAAGCATACTATCTTTCATAAGCTCTCTTGCAGAAACCAACGCAAAATGAGAAAATCTGTCTAATCTTTTTGCTGCTTTTCTATCAAAATAATCTTCTACATTAAAATTTTTTACTTCTGCTGCAAGCTTTACCTTAAATTTATCAGTATCAAAAAGTGTTATTTTATCAATTCCGCACTTGCCTGATTTTATACCGTCCCAAAATTCATCTACAGTGTTTCCAATAGGAGTTACAGCTCCTAATCCTGTTACTACAACTCTTCTTTCCATTTTACTTACTTCTCCTTTTTGTTTTCAAATTTACATGAGCATACCGCCGTCAACATGAATAACTTGCCCAGTAATATATGAGCTATCTTCTGATGATAGGAATTTTACTAAGTTTGCTACATCTTTTGCTTCTCCAAGTTCTCTTAAAGGAATTTGTTCTTTTATACCTTCTTTTACTTTATCTGGTAAAACTTCAGTCATAGCAGTTTTTATATATCCAGGTGCAATAGCATTTACTAATATATTTCTGCTACCTAATTCTTTTGCAAGACTTTTAGTAAATCCTATTATTCCTGCCTTTGAAGCCGCATAATTTGCTTGACCTGCATTTCCTCCAACACCTACTACTGATGCCATACTTATAATTCTTCCATATCTTCTCTTCATCATATATGGAACAACATGTTTTGTCATGTTAAATGTTCCAACTAGATTTACATTTATTACTGATTCAAAATCTTCTTTCTTCATTCTCATTAAAAGTGTGTCTCTTGTAATACCCGCATTGTTTAATAGTACATCAATTCTTCCATAATGCTCTATTACTTCATTTACCATTCTTTCTGCATCATCAAATTTCGATACATCTCCCTTTGTAAAAAAGCATCTAACTCCATTTGCTTCTACTTCATCCTTTAATTCTGTATATTCTTCTGGCTCATTTATGCAATTAATTGCAATGTCAAAACCTTCCTTTGCAAGTGTTAATGAACATTCTCTTCCTATTCCTGTTGTTCCTCCTGTTATAAATGCAACTCTTCTTTCTTCCATAATTTATTCCTCCTTATTTTTTTAATATATTAATTGCCTGTTCTAGGCTTTCACAATCTGTTATATTAAGTATATTTACATCTTTATTTACTCGTTTTATAAAACCCGATAATACCTTTCCGTGGAC
>CANRCJ010000122.1 GCA_947629105.1 uncultured Clostridia bacterium
CCATTTTAGCAAGTTTCATGTGATTTTCAAGTCCTGCCATTGCCATCTTCTTAGTAATATTGTCTACTGTTTCTTGGTCTAACTCCATATATTTTTGAGATGCAACTTTTGCTCTTTTAATGAGTCCATCTATCATCTTCTTAACTTTTAATTCTTCCTCTTCACTTACATCATTTGCCATTTTAATATCCTCCTTTGTTTTATTTAGTATATGAAAAATTTAAATATTAATTCATATTTTTCCTGTTAGATTATATAATAAAATAACCTTAAGGTCAATAAAAAAAACCTCCCTTTTGGGAGGAATTTTCATCCTATTGATTGTTCTTAATATATTCAACAACATCATTAACTGTAACAATTTTTTCAGCATCTGCATCTGGAATTTCCATATCAAACTCTTCTTCTAAAGCCATTATTAATTCTACTATATCTAAAGAATCAGCTCCTAAATCATCTATAAAAGATGCTTCTAAAGTTACAGAAGTATCAGCAACGCCAAGTTGTTCAACAATTATTGCTTTTACTTTATCAAAAACTTCTTCTGAATTCATAATTTATATTACCCTCCTTATTTTTAACATTATCTTTGCTTAAGCTTAATCTATTATATAATAATTAATTTGTCAAGCTTTTTTTTGGTATTTTTTCAAATTCCTCTATCATCTTATCTACTGCTTTATTTTTTACAAAATCTTCCGCCTGTTTAATTGTAAAATAGAATAAATATTCATCACTACTTCCGTGTGCCTTTACAACAGGTTTTTTAACTCCCAAAAACAATGCTCCACCATATTCTTTATAGTCCATAGTTTTAGCAAACCTATTTATTGCTGGCATACAAGGTATTGCACCAATTATTGAAAAAATATTTTTCTTTAGACTCTCTGTCAATGACCTTTTAACAAACTTTCCAAGCCCTTCTGTTGTTTTCAAAAATACATTTCCTGTGAATCCATCAGTTACAATAGCATCAATTTTACCTGAAAAAGCATCTCTTCCTTCAACATTTCCAACAAAGTTTAAATCTAAGCTTTCTGCATTTTCTTTAAGCAAATTATATGCCTCTTTTGTAAGTTCATTTCCTTTTGTTTCTTCAGTACCAATATTAAGTAATCCTATTGCAGGTCTTTCAATTTTATATGTATTTTTTAAATAAATGCTAGACATTTGAGCAAACTGTAAAAGATTTATTGGCTTACAATTTGTATTTGAACCTGCATCTATTAGAAGTAATCTACTTTTATATGCAGGAAGTATTCCGAGCTAAAGCTGGTCTATCAATTCCCTTTATTCTTCCAACAAGAAGAGTTGCTCCGTGTTAGAAGTGCTCCTGAGTTTCCTGCAGATATGAAAACATCTCCTTTTCCTTCTTTTAGAAGATTAAACCCAACAACCATTGATGAATCTTTTTTATGTTTTATTGCCACCGTTGGTATATCTTCCATTTCGATAGTTTCTGTCGTATTATGTATTGTTATATTGCTTGCCATTTCTTGAATAGTATCTTTTCCATAAAATTCTTTTACTTTATTATTAATTATTTCTTTATTTCCTACTAAACATATTTCTGCCTTTACTTCTTTTGCTGCTTTTACTGCCCCTTTTATAACTGCATCAGGTGCATTATCTCCACCCATTGCATCTACTAATATTACCATAATATTTAAGTTTCTCCTCATTTCTATATTATAATATAGTTATATTTATTACTTTCTAATTTTATTATTATTTTATAAAAAAAGCAATATATTTGATTAATTTATAAAAAATAATTGATTGTATTTTTACAATCAACAGTTTCTTATAGAGAACAAATTTCATATAAAAAAGAAGCTCTTTTAAAAGAGCCCCTTTTTTATTTATATTATTCAATTACTTCTGAAACGATTCCAGAACCTACTGTTCTACCACCTTCACGGATAGCGAATCTTAGTCCTTTTTCAAGAGCTATTGGTGTAATTAATTCTATTGTCATTGTTACGTTATCTCCTGGCATAACCATTTCTGTTCCTTGTGGTAAATCAATAACACCTGTAACGTCTGTTGTTCTGAAGTAGAATTGTGGTCTATATCCATTGAAGAATGGTGTATGTCTTCCACCCTCTTCTTTTGTTAGGATGTAAACTTCAGCTTTGAATTTTGTATGTGGATGTATTGATCCAGGTACTGCTAAAACTTGACCTCTTTCGATTTCATTTCTTTGAATTCCTCTTAGAAGAACACCGATATTGTCTCCAGCTTCAGCTTGGTCTAGTAATTTTCTGAACATTTCTACACCTGTTACAACTGTTTTCTTCTTTTCTTGAGAAAGACCTACTATTTCAACTTCGTCTCCAACTTTTACAACTCCTCTTTCTACTCTACCTGTTGCAACTGTTCCTCTACCTGTAATTGTAAATACGTCTTCAACTGGCATTAAGAATGGTTGATCTGTTGGTCTGTCTGGTGTTGGAATATAATTATCAACAGCATCCATTAATTCTCTAATACATGCATATTCTGGTGCATTAGGGTCTGTAGATGTTGACTCTAATACTTTTAGAGAAGATCCTTTTACTATTGGAATTTCGTCTCCAGGGAATTCATAGCTTGATAATAAGTCTCTTACTTCCATTTCAACTAATTCTAGTAATTCTGGATCATCAACTTGATCACATTTGTTTAAATATACAACTATATATTT
>CANRCJ010000123.1 GCA_947629105.1 uncultured Clostridia bacterium
ATAGTATAAAATTAAAAATAATAAAATAATAAAATTAAAATAATGAAATAAAATTAAATTAAAATAATAAAAAAATATAAAATTAAAAATAATGAAATTAAATAATAAAAATTAAAATAATAAAAAAGTATAAAATAATAAAATAAAAAAATTAAAATTATAAAATAAAAATAATTAAATAAAAAAAAACAAATATAACTTAAAATAGATTAAAAGTTATAAAGAGAACATACAGAAAATAATCTTGCTGCAAAAATAGAAGATGTAATAAAGGAAATTGTAAAAAGAAAAGATACATATTTGCACGAAAAATAATAATATTATGTAAAGCAAAATGGTACAGCTAAAGATAGAAAAAATGACTAGAGGAATGACTAAAGAAAAAGAATGAACATATAAAAAATTTATAAATTTAGAATGTGACTAGAATGAAAGTCGAAAAATAGGTAAACTAATTTACGAACAAGGAAGAAGACCAAAATGGGTAAAAGACAAAGCAAAAGACAAACAATATTTTGCAGAAATATAGAAATCAAATTTAAAAAGACAAAAAAATGAAAAAAGCTCGAAACAGGCAAAACCCATAACAAATACAAAACGAATGTGGATAACTTTTGACTACTTTTTGACAAAAAAAAGAAAGAACGGCAAAAGCAAGCCTTAGAAATTTTAAAGAAAAAATCTTTCAAAATGAGGGAGTATTAAAAAGAAAAATAACTCAATTATGTAAACGACAAAACAACAAATACAAATAAGCTACTGTAAAAAAATGGAAGAGGCATAAGGCAAAAAATGATAGACTGACTTCAAAAAATGTTCGGAGTCAGTCTATCTAAATTTATATATTGTCAACTATTTTGTAACTAGTTCTTTACTGCTATCATCTATATCTTTGTCTAAAACTTTACCTTTGTCATCAGATTTTTTATTCATATTATCCTTTGCAACAGTTATAAGTAATTTTAATCTATTTGTTTGATTAGCTTCACTTGCACCTGGATCATAATCAACAGGAGAAATATTTGCATCAGGATATTTTGAACGAATAGTTTTTATAACACCTTTTCCAACAACATGGTTAGGAAGGCAAGCAAAAGGTTGAACACATACAATATTTGGAATACCATTTTCTATATACTCAATCATTTCTGCAGTCAAGAACCATCCTTCTCCAGTTTGATTTCCTATTGATAATATATCTTTTACTTTTTCTTCTAGATGCCAAATATCACAAGGTGGAAGATAATTTTTAGAAGAATTATTTAATGCAATTTTTAAATCTTTTTCAAAAATATCAATTAATTTTAATGCAAGCTTAAATATTTTTGCTTTTGCCTTATCAGTATTTAATAAAGTATTAAATGTAATTTTGTGTGTTGCCATGAATTTTACAAATCCCATAAAATCTGGCATGATAACTTCAGCACCTTCATTTTCTAAAACATTAATTACAAAATTATTTCCAAAAGGATGATATTTAATTAAAATTTCTCCAACAATTCCAATCTTTGGTTTTTTTATAGATAAATCTAATTCTATTTTTTCAAAATCATTAACCATATCATAAATACTTTGTTTAAATTGTTTAGAATTTGATTTATGTACTAAAGCTTTACATTTTTCCATCCATTCTTCATAAAGTTTTTGAGATTCACCTTTATTTTTTTCATAAGCTCTGTTTTTTAATAATAATTTTTGAAGTAAATCTCCATATACAACAGCTTTTAATAATCTTTCCATAAAACCTATTGTAATTTTAAACCCAGGATTTTTCTCCATTCCAACTATATTAAATGATATAACTGGAACTTGTGGGAAACCGGCATCTTTTAATGCTTTTCTTATAAAACCAATATAATTTGTAGCTCTACATCCGCCACCTGTTTGAGACATAATAAGAGCAGTTTTATTTACATCATATTTTCCAGATTGTAAAGCTTCAATCATTTGACCAGTTGTTAAAATTGAAGGGTAACAAGCATCATTATTTACATACTTTAACCCAGTCTCTACAGTTTTTGGAGTACATTCACTTAATAATTTTACATTATATCCAGAACCGCGAGCAGCAGCTTCAACTAGCTCAAAATGAATTGGAGCCATTTGAGGGATAAGTATTGTATAATCTTTTTTCATATCCTTGGTGAATGGAATTTTATAAATACCATAATCACCTTTAGCTTCACAAGAAGAACAAGCCTCAGATTTTTTCTTTTCTAGACGTTTATTTATACTTGCAAGAAGAGAACGGATACGAATACGAACTGCACCTAAATTATTTACTTCATCTATTTTAATTAATGTGTACATTTTGTTATAGCTTGATAAAATTTCTTCAACTTGATCTGTTGTAACAGCATCAACTCCACATCCAAATGAATTAAGTTGGACAAGTTCAAGGTTATCATGCTTTCCAACAAATTCTGCAGCAGCATAAAGTCTGCTATGGAAAACCCATTGGTCAACAACTCTAAGCGGTCTTTTTACTTCAGCATCTTTTGCAATAGAATCTTCAGTAAATACACATAAACCAAGTCCTGTAATTAATGTATCAATACCATGATTAATTTCGGAATCGACATGATATGGACGACCAGCAAGAACAATACCTTTTAAATTATGTTCTTCCATATATTTTAAGCTTTCTGTAGCTTTGTCTCTTATATCTTGTTTGCATTTTTGATATTCTGCTTCTGCTGCAAGAGCTGCTTCTGTAAGTTCCTTTTTATTAAAATTGTATTCCTTAAATTCATCTAGCTCCATTACTTTTGTAACTAAGTTTTTAGTATCAAAAGGCAAGAATGGATTTATAAATTTAATATTTTTTACTTCCTCAACATTATTTTTAATAACTTCTGAATAAGAAATAACTATTGGACAATTATATTTATTATCTGATTCTTTATATTCTTTTCTAGAATATGGAATACAAGGATAAAATATCGTTTTAATTCCAGAATTTATTAAACTAACAACATGCCCATGAGAAAGTTTTGCAGGGTAGCAAACAGACTCAGAAGGCATTGATTCCATACCCTTTTCGTATGTTTTTCTAGTACTTTTTTCAGAAAGAATTACCCTAAAGCCTAGTTTTGTGAAGAAAGTAAACCAGAAAGGATAGTCTTCATACATATTTAAAACTCTTGGAATACCAATAACTCCTCTAGGAGCTTTTTCTATAGGAAGTGGCTCATAATCAAAAATTCTTTCAGCCTTATATTTCATTATATTAGGTAATTCAGAATTTCCGGAAATGATACCAGCTCCTCGTTCACACCTATTTCCTGAAATATGAGTTTTTCCATTATTAAATTTATTAATAGTTAACTGACAATGATTTTCGCAACCATTGCATCTTGTATGAGTTACTTTAATATCCAAATTATCTAAGTCTTGTAAAGAAGCAATAGTTGAAACATAGTCCATATCAAGATTTGCTTCAAATTGCTCTTTACTTAGAAGCGCAACACCATATGCGCCCATAAGACCAGCAATATCAGGTCTTACAACTTCTTTTCCAACTATACGTTCAAAGCTACGAAGGACAGCATCATTGTAGAAAGTTCCACCTTGAACAACAATATGATCACCTAAAGTCTCTGGATCTCTAATTTTCATAACCTTTTGTATTGCATTTTTAATAACTGAAATAGAAAGTCCGGCAGAAATATCTCCAACGGAATAGCCTTCTTTTTGAGATTGTTTAATTTTTGAGTTCATGAAAACAGTACATCTAGAGCCTAAATCAACAGGATTTCTAGAAAGCAAAGCTTCATTTACAAATTCTTCAATAGAAAGGTTTAAGCTTTTAGCAAAAGTCTCAATAAAAGAGCCACAGCCAGATGAACATGCTTCATTAAGCATAATATTATCAATAGCGCCATTTTTAAGTTTTATGTATTTCATATCTTGACCGCCAATATCAACAATGCTTGTTACATTTGGCATAAATTCAGATGCTGCTCTATAATGTGCAATAGTTTCTATTTCGTTCAAATCTACATTTAAAGCAGTTTGTACAAGCTTTTCTCCGTAGCCTGTAACACCGACAGTAGCGAATTTTAGCGCCTTCTGGTAAAACACTATAAACTTCTTTTAACATAGATACAACGCTTTTTAATGGGTCACCTTCATTGCTTCTATAAATTGAGTAAAGAAGGCTACCCTCGTTATCTATAATTGCAAGTTTAGTCGTAGTAGAACCTGCATCAATTCCAATAAAACAATCTCCAGAAAAACCATTTAAATCTCTTCTCTTAACTTTAGCTTTAGAATGTCTTTCTTTAAAAGCCTCATATTCTGCATCTATTGAAAATAGAGGAGGCAAAGGCTTAGTCGTTGTATCTTGAAAATTTCTTAAAACTTCAATTTTACTTCTTAATTTTTGAACAGAAACTGGTTTCCTATTTAAAGAATCGAGTGCTGCACCTTTTGCAACTAAAAGATGAGCATCATTTGGTATTATTGTCTGCTCAGGAGTAAGGCTTAAAGTCTCAACAAATCTTTTCCTTAATTCAGATAAATAATTTAAAGGACCACCTAAGAAAGCAATATTACCGCGAATAGGTCTACCACAAGCAAGCCCACTAATCGTTTGATTGACAACGGCTTGAAAAATAGATACTGCAATATCTGATTTTTCTGCTCCTTCATTGATAAGTGGTTGAACATCAGTCTTTGCAAAAACTCCACAACGAGATGCGATAGGGTATATTGTCTTATAATTTTTTGCAAGTTCATTAAGACCAGCAGTATCAGTATGTAATAAGCTTGCCATCTGGTCTAAGAAAGCTCCTGTTCCACCAGCACATGTACCATTCATACGTTGCTCTACGAATTTATCAAAATATATAATTTTAGCATCCTCACCACCAAGTTCAATAACGACATCAGTCTGAGGAATGTATTTCTCGACAGCTCTTTTGCAAGATATAACCTCTTGAATAAAAGGAAAATCTAAGAACTTAGCAGCAGACATTGCGCCTGATCCAGTTAGGGCAATCGTAAATTCATTATTTGTATATTTATTTGCAAGGTCTTCTAAAACTTTGCAAACTGTATTTTTTGTATCCGAAAAATGTCTTTCATAAGAAGTATATATAGTTTCTAAGTCATCATTCATTACAACAATCTTTACAGTAGTTGAACCGACATCAAGTCCTACGTGTAACAATCTTTCATTATCCATTACAATATCTCCTTAAAATTTAAAATAATATTACTGTACCTATAATTGTATACGTAAATAACGATTTTGTCAATGTCAAAAACCCCATATTTAGCGAGTGAGAACAGGATAAAAATAATCCTTAAAATTTTATTCATAATTTGTCCGAAATATAAATATATTTTATTAAGTTTATACAAAATTTGGAGGGAGTACAATGAATAAAAAGAAAATATTAATTTTATTAATTGCATTAATTTTAATTTTGATTATTGGTATTTTAATCTTTACAAAAAATACAAATAATAATGAAGAAAATGAACAAAATGAAATAACACCATTAGAAGAAATGACAGAAGAACAAGAAAGACAAACAATGATATCTCTATATTTTATAGATACACGGTAGTAACAAATTAGTACCAGAAGCAAGAAGAATTGATTCAAAAGAATTGATGGAAAATCCATATAAAACATTAATTGAATTATTAATAGAAGGACCAAAAAATGAAAGTTTAAAATCAAGTATTCCAGAAGGAACAAAAGTAAATAATGCAATATTAAAGAATGAAACAGTAGAAATTGATTTATCAAAAGAATTTGTAGAAAATCAAAAAGGTGGAGCAGAAGAAGCATCATTCAGCATATATTCAATAGTTAATACATTAACAGAACTTAATGAAGTAAGTTATGTTAAAATACTAATTGATGGAGAAGAAAATAAAGAATTTAAAGAATTAAATATAAGTCTAAAAGATGAATTTGCAAGAAAAGATTAATTTTTAAATAATTTATATAACTTAACATATCTAATAAAATTTTTGTAATTAAAAAGAAAATTCTCGACTTCATATAAAGAAGCAAGAGTATTTTCTTTTTTCTTTTTAAAATTAAATTT
>CANRCJ010000124.1 GCA_947629105.1 uncultured Clostridia bacterium
TGAGCTATCCGCGACTCGAACGCGGGACAACTTGATTAAAAGTCAAGTGCTCTACCACCTGAGCTAATAGCCCATATCACCATTTTTATATATATAAATGGTTGCTTAAAAAACAACCGCTTATATATATTACTACAAATTTCGTAAAATGTCAACTATTTTTAAAAATTTTTATACGAATTTTCCCTTGGTCAAGCATTAGTTATAAAAGTACCTATTATTTATTAAGCTCTTTTATAATTTCATCTGCATCTAACCCATGAACTTCACATGCTTCTTCTATTGTTTCTGCTTGTGATGCTGGGCATCCTAAGCAATGCATTCCTGCGTTTAGAAGTATTTCTGCTTTTTCTGGTGCTTTTTCTAATAATTCTCCTATTGTCATATCTTTCTTTATTTCCATGATAATTCCTCCTTTTTTATTATCTATTTACTATATTACTTATTAAAAGAATAATAATATTTTAACATAAATTTTGCAAAATGTATAGACAAATCGGTTTTTTTGTTATATTATATCACACATAGATGAAATCTTTGTTTATCCCAAGTGACAAAGGTGGTGATTTTGATTAATCATTTGGTAAATTTATTCTTCATCTCATTTATTATAAATCTTTTTATTGTTTTTTATTCTATGTATTTAATACTAGATAATATTTTATTTAAAAGTTTTCATAAGTCGAATTTAAAAATTCCTAAGTAATAATTTAATAGTTTATTGGAGGTATTTTAATCATGTTTGTAAATACTTTTAAGAGAAGACTATTGTTTAATTTTGTTCTTCTTTTTGCCTTATTTTTGGCATATTACTTAACTTTTCGAAGAATCTACATATCTGATACAATAATTTTTTCATTTGCAGTTCATCCATTCAATTTATGTACAAGATACCCTAAACTTTGGTATTATATGAAACTAATTTATATTCCAACTGCATTTATTTCATCTCTAATTTGTATAAATATTGTATATTCAACGTTTTTCACTAAGAAAAAAACAAAATCTGAAACAAGATTAACTAGTTCTTCTGATTTGTATTTAACTATTTATAATTCTTCAAATAAAAATTTAATAATCCCTGAATCTGGACTTTATCAAAACTTTTTAATAACTGGTACTATTGGATCTGGCAAGACTAGTTCTGTAATGTATCCTTTTACAAGACAGTTAATAAGTTACTGTCATGAAGATACTCTCAAAAAGCTTGGAATGCTTATTTTAGATGTAAAGGGAAATTATTATGCACAAGTAAAAAAGTATGCTAAGTTTTATAATAGAGATGATGATTTAATTATTATTGAACTTCGGACGGAGATGTGAAATACAATCCTCTTGATAAGCCTAATCTAAAACCTGCTATTTTAGCAAATAGATTAAAAACTATCTTGACATTATTTTCTAAAAACAATAGCGAATCTTACTGGCTTGACAAGGCCGAGCAAATATTAACAGAATGTATAAAGCTTTGTAGGCTATATAATGATGGATATGTTACTTTTTCGGAAATACATAAACTCGTAACTGTTCCTGATTATTACGTAGATAAAATTAAGCTTCTGCGTGAAAAATTTTTATGTGGTGAGCTTTCTTATAATAATGTGCACGATTTACTATCTTCTATTGAATTTTTTGAGAAAGAATTTAATTCATTAGATTCAAGGACTTCTTCTATTTTAAAATCTGAAATCACAAGAATTACTGGAGCTTTTATATCTGATTATGATGTTTTAAATATCTTTTCTCCTCCTAAGGAATCTTTGAATTTCTATGGTTTTGAAGATGTTGTAAATAAAGGAAAAATTGTAGTTTTGAATATGAATATATCTGAATATAACAATCTTTCTAAGATTATAGCAGCTTACTTAAAACTAGATTTTCAAACAGAGGTAATGTCCAGACTTGCTAAAGGCATAAGTAACATGAGAAGTGTTTGTTTTATTAGTGACGAGTATCATGAATATATTACAGATACTGATGCAAATTTCTTTTCTCAATCAAGAGAAGCTAAATGCATCAATATCGTTGCAACCCAAAGTTATACATCTCTTCTTAATTCTTTAAATAATCAATATACTGTTAAGGTTATTATTCAAAATTTGATTAATAAGTTTTGGTTTAGAACCGACGATACCTTTACTATTGAAGATGCTCAAAAGCAACTTGGTAAAGAGGAAAAAACTAAATATTCACAAAGTGTTTCTGAAAGTTCAAAAAACAATAAAGATTCTTATCTTTCAAATATTCTAAGTTACGAAAAGCCCAATTTTTCTGAAAGTTTAAATACCTATACTCAATTTGATTTTGTTTATGATACTAATTTTTTTACTCAGAAACTTAACACTTTTAATTGCCTTACTTTTCTTTCAACTGGTACAACTATTTTGCCCCCTCAAAAGCTAACACTTATTCCCTATTTTATTATTGATAAAGATATGTAAGTAGTTTATATAAAGATTTCATCTTATTATTTATTTTATTATAAGTTATTTAGTGATATTTTTGAAATTTAGTTGCATTTTTTGATTTTATGTAACTCAATAAAATGAAAGGAATGATATTTTTATGAACAAAAGAGTTAAATTTTACATTATCAATATAATTTTTATTTCACTTGTTATTATTTTTTCATCTTATTCTGTTTCTTTTTGTGCTTACCCAAAACTAATTAAGAAAATCTTAGATGTCTTTGATAATTTAAAGGAATACCTTGTTGCCATTGCAACACCTGTTGCAGCTGTTGCAATAGCATCAGGCTTCTTAATGCAAAAGTTTAGTTTTGGTGACGAAGAAAGATTAAGAAATGGTAAAAAGTTAATTAGAACTTCTATTGTTTCTTATGCTTTTATCTTAGCACTTGATTTGATTATCAATTTAATCCAAGGTTTAATTAAATAATTTTAGGAGGTTTTGCTTTGAATTTTGCTTCAAATTCAATAATGGATACTATTACTGAAATTTTTAAAAGCTTATTTTCATCTATCGATAATTCTATATATCCTGCATTAGACAAAATTGCATTTATTGATACAAGCATTATAAATTCGCCATACTTAGAAAAAATTTTTGGTTCTAGCTCAGTTTCTGGTATTCTTCTTATTGCAAACAGCTTACTTGTTGGTTTTATTTTATATTTTACTATAAGATACCTTTTATCTAATTTTTCAATAGTAGAATCACAAAATCCTTATAATTTCTTTATAAAGATTATATTTATAGGTATTTTTATGAATTCTAGCTATTTTATTTGTGAGCAAATTCTAAACTTAAATGCTCTTGTTTCTTCTTCTATTAGAGAAGTTGGACATGAATTTTTATCTACTGATATTTGCTTTTCTAATTTAATAAATGTTCTAAATTCAATTGTATCAATAGAAACAGAAAGACAAACTTTCTTTTCTATTGATGGAATTATTAAGACAATCGTATCCGTTGGATTTCTTAACTTAATATTTACATATTCAATAAGGTACATACTAATTAAGGTCTTCGTGCTTATCTCGCCCTTTGCTATTTTGTGTACTTCCACCCCATCTACTTCTAGCTTTTTTAAGTCTTGGCTTAAGTGTTTTATTTCTTTACTTATTACAGAAATCTTTTCTTCTCTTATATTAATTGTTATGCTTTCTTTAGAATATAACCCCTCTGATGTGGTATCTAAGCTTCTATTTGTAGGCTCTGTTTTTGCTCTTATGAAGTCCAATAATTACATAAAAGAACTCTTGGGTGGTATTAGTCTTGATATTCAAAACTCTATGTATGCTCTTAGAGGAATGACAAGAATTAGGTAGTTTTAAAGAATTATTCTATTTATTTCGAACAATAATTATTTAATATTTTTACTTGGAGGTGCTTCTTTTTGAAATTTATTATTCCACAGAATTACGATTTTTCAACAAAGCTTTTTGGAATTGTTGATTACTCAACAGCTATTTTTAATATAGTGTGGTATATTTTTGTTTTTTGTATGATCAATTTCTTTGTATCCACTATGTTTTTTAAGATTTTTGTATTTATTATCTTCTGCTTTCCTGTATTTTTGTTTAGCGTAATCGGCTTTAATCATGAAAATATTCTGTATGTTATTATGTACATTATGAGATATGCTTTTTGCCAGAAAATATATTTATATAAATAGCTTCCATTATAGGTTTACAATAGATATGTCACAGTAAATAAGAAAAATAAAAAATAGGAAATACCTAAAATATGATAAAATAAT
>CANRCJ010000125.1 GCA_947629105.1 uncultured Clostridia bacterium
GCTACATCTGTTCCACTTGCTAATCCCATCATAATTCTAAAAGGCATACAAAATGGTGATGATATTGGAAATAGTGAAGCAAATATATTAAGTTCACTTGTTGGATTCATCATTGTAAAGTATGATAAATAAAATCCCACAACTGCAAGTATTGCAACTGGTCCATTAGCTGATTGTATATCTTCTGGTTTACTTACAGTTGAGCCTGTTAAGGCATATAATAAAGCATAAGTAAAATATCCCAATATAAAATATATAATAGTAATAATTCCTAAATATACTGTGATACTAGACATATCTAATACTGCATTTAATAATTCTGGTTCTAAGAATGTTTTTGCACTTATTAAAGCTGTTCCTACAATCAATATCATTTGTAATAGTCCTACAATACCTATTCCCAATGTTTTTCCGAAGTACAATTGTTTTAGGACTTGTTGATGTAACTAATGTTTCCATTATTTTTGATGTTTTTTCTGTCGTTATAGAACTTGATACTTGATATGCACAGAAATATATAGCATAAAATAATACAATAGACATTAACATCATAACAAATACATTTCCATTTACTTCTTCTTCATTAGTTTGTTCCACACTAAATTCAAAATTAGGAGTAATTGCTTGTATTTGCTCTTCAGTTAAACCTAATTTACTAATTTGAATCTGAGAATATAAAGAGTTAATTGAATTTATTATATTTTCAGGTACTTCACTTATCATGGTTGTATTTTCTACTATGTATCTAATTTTTATATTGTTTTCTTGCTTTTCTATCATTATAGCTTCAGCTATTTCTTCATTTTCTATCTTTTCCTTTATTTCATTAAAACTTGCCTTTTCTATTTTCACATCATAACCTAAATCCGCTTGTTTTAAAAGTTCTAAGTTACCTTCAAATACGTTATCATTATCTGCAATTAAAAGTTTATCTCCTGTTGTTTCTCCTGTAAAAGATTTTATGATATTAGGTACATTAAATCCTACTAATATTAATACTAAAATGATTAATGTTGATATTATAAATGACTTTCTTTTCATCATATCCTTTATTGTAAATTTCATTACCGTTATTATATCTTTCATTTCTGCTCACCTACCTTTTCTATAAATATGTCATTTAAAGTAGGTTTCTTAATTTCAAACTTATCTACTTCAATTCCAGAACTAATTAATTTATTTAAAAGTTTATGTGCCTTTTCTTCTTCATCTATTTTTATAATATAATTATTGTTTGCTACATTTTCAATTTCTAAATCAAATTCTTTAATATAGTTTTCTATATCTTGTTTCACATCTATTTCCACACGATTTGCAGAATATGTTTCTTTTATTTGCTTAAGATTTCCTTGTAATATTGTTTTTCCTTTGTTTAGTATTAAAATATCACTACAAAATTCCTCTATTGTTGCCATTTGATGTGCTGACATTATTACATATTTTCCGTTTTTTACTAAATTTATTATAATATTTTTTAATATTTCTGTATTTACTGGATCTAATCCACTAAAAGGCTCATCTAATACTACTAATTCTGGATTATGTATTATTGCTGTCATAAATTGTATTTTTTGCTGATTTCCTTTTGATAACTTTTCAGCTGGCATTTGCAAATATTCTTCTACTTTTAGTTCTTCTGCCCATTTGTTAATTGAAATAAAAGCATCCTCTTTTTTCATGCCCTTTAATTCTGCAAAATACATTAATTGATCAATTATTTTGGTTTTAGGATATATTCCTCTTTCTTCTGGTAAATATCCAAAATTAACGTCTCTCCTATCTATTTCCTTACCTTTCCAAGTAACTTCTCCTTTGTCTTTTTTTATAATTCCAAGTAACATTCTTATTGTTGTGGTTTTTCCTGCTCCATTAGTTCCAAGTAGTCCAAATACACCGGGTTTATCTAAGGTAAAAGAAATATTATCTACTACTAATTTACCTACAAATGTTTTCGATACATTTTTTAATACTAAACTCATTTTAAAATACCTTCCTTTCTTTGCTTTATACATATTGAGTTGCACACTTTTCTCGGCTAAATTATATCAAAAAAGCAAGTGATTTGTAAAAAAATCATATTAAGATTATAAAAAATATTATATTTTATTTTCTAATAGCATTAATTATTATTTTGTCATTATCATTATTTATCTTGGCTTCAAAAATATATACCGGTACATAATATCCCTTTGTATCTATTATATAATCCAAATTGACATCTTCTATAATAACATTTTTAATTTTTTCTTGTTTTTGCCTAGTATATCTAAATTTTCCTTCTAATATTTGATTATACGCTTCTTCTTGACTAATTAATTCTTTTTCCTTGACTTTTTCATAATTAACTAAATTGTTTGAAATATTATCTATTGTTTTGTCAATGTAATATGAACACCTTATATCTCCATCCTCTACTATATTATAATTTTGTATCATGTCAGCTGTAAAAATATATGTTCCGTTTTCTTCTTTAAATTCTGCTTCTTTTGGAACTTCTATTCCAACATTCCTTAAAGCTTCTTCTACTTCTTCTCTGCTTGCCCCTTGTATTTTGATAACCGTATAGTCAAGTTCTTGTACTTCCATATTTGGTGTTTCTGTTTCTTGTCCTTCTTTAGCTCCATTTTTTTCACTATTATATGATTCTTTCATTAACCTCACTTGTGAAGATGTATTGTATCTATATGTTCCACCTTTATACTCTACCCACATACTATGTAAATGGTCTTTAGCATAATATATTGCCGTATTTTCATAAAGAATTATTCTGCTATCATCAATACTTGTCCCACTCTTTTCAAATAATTTTTCAGCTATATCTCTTGTTTCTTCTTCTGTTAATACTTTTGTATAATATACGTTTTGTAAACTTTCCTCTTTTGAAAGTTCAGCATTACATTTTACTTCAACATCTTTCATATTAATTTTATATGTATAATCTGATGGCAGATTTCCAAATTCTTGATTTTGATAAATAACGTTAAAACTAATATATGTTCCCATTACAAATACAAATGGCAAAATATAAGCAAAAATATATTTTCTATTTTGCTTTTTTATTAAATTATTAAATATCATAAAAATGCAATATCCAATTAGAACTCCTAATGTATTATTAAACACATCATCTATTTCAAATATTCCCATATTAGTTACATACTGTACAATTTCTATTATTAAAGTTGTCCCTATTCCTATCGGTACAACTTTATATATCTTTTTTAGTTTTTCTGAATACATAGGTAGTAAAAAGCCAAATGGTACAAAAAGTAATATGTTTAGAATAATATTTCTAAGTATAATATTTTTAGATAATAAGTCTGACATATTATTCCAAGCTTCTCTATATGAACTAAATAAGTGTAAATTTATTTCCTTATACGCATTCTGTCTAGTTAGAAATGTTGCACCAAAAACAATAACTAAATATCCTATTGATATACCATATAGCAACATTTTTCTCTTGTCTATAACTTTAGTTCCTTTCATTATTTTTTTATATATTACTAAATAGCCTATTAAAAAAAGTCCAATTAAAAGCACTCCAAGTAATATAAATTCTTTAAGATACGATAAAATATTTGACATTTGCATATTTATTCTTCCTTATAAATTATTTATTTTTTAAAATTATATCAAAAAAGCAAGTGATTTGTAAAGGCATCCACTTGCTTATATAAATTACTTTCTATTTTTTACAATCAATCTATCACAATATGCAAGAACTGCTGGCAATAACGCCAAAATTAAGATTGTAGAACATAAAGTTCCTTCCGAAATTGTTTTACATATC
>CANRCJ010000126.1 GCA_947629105.1 uncultured Clostridia bacterium
TGTCCCCTGTTCAATACAGAGAACATTCCAAGTTAGTTGCCTAATTTATACTGTCCAACTTTTTGGGTTCAGTACATTCTCTGTTACTTTTTTATTATATATCCATTTGACTTCCCAAAAAACCAGCTGCTGATTCCACAACTTTTGCTTCTGTTTCTCCCATTTTGGTTTTTGGATCTTTTGATAGAAGTATAACACTTCCTATTACATCACCTTGAGCAATAATTGGATATACTACTTGTGAATTAAATTTTCTTTCTCTGTTGTCATTCTTTGTAACTGGAATAGATACCTCATTATTTTCCTTACTTATATATGCTTCTTTATCATCCATTAATTGTTCTAGTTCCTTAGACAAATCTTGTTCTAAGAATTCCTTTTTTGAACCACCAGATACTGCAATTACTGTATCTTTATCTGTTATACAAGCAATATGTCCTGTTGTCTTTGATAAAGTTTCAGCATAACTACTTGCAAACTCTGATAGTTCACCTATTGGAGAATACTTTTTAAGTATTACTTCCCCTTCTTTATCTGTAAATATTTCTAATGGATCTCCTTCTTTTATACGAAGTACCTTTCTTATTTCTTTCGGAATTACAATTCTTCCTAAATCATCTATTCTTCTAACTACGCCTGTTGCTTTCATGTATGTTCCTCCTCATTTATCATAATTTATTTCATAATCTTATTATGACAATTTAGGAAAAAATTATACATTTTTATTTTTATTGTTTTTTAGCAAATTTTAAAGTTATAATTTTACCATAAGTTGTATATACTGTTAGTAAAGAGGATTTATTTTAAGTTTGGAGGTTTTAGTATGAATATTCAAAGAATACATGAAATTTTGCAAAATAAAGAAAAATGTGATGTTTATTATGAGGACAAGCCAGTTTGGATACAAGAGCTTAAAGATAACATTGCAACAGTTGGGTTTATTGATGGAAGTGGAGATAAGGATGTATATATAGAAGATTTATATGAGGACAGTTTATATAATTAGTATTTACAAAAAGAACAAGAAGTATTAATTTGCTTCTTGTTCTTTGTTTATCTACAATGTTTATCATATATCTTTCTTAAATTCTTCTTACTTATTGTTGCATTAACACCATTTTTTGCAACTTCTTCAAATACCTCTGTAATAAATTCTTTTACTTTTTCATTTGCAATGACTTTGTTTCTTTCTTTTTGGTTCCAATATTCTATTTCACATTCTTTTGTCCATTCTTTTCCCTTATACACCATTCCCGCTGCTAGTTTATCACAGATCATTTCTTCGCAATATTTAAATGGAATAATTGGTGGTTCTTTTGCGTCTGCATCATTCCAATATTCTAGGTGATGTTTATTCCTTCCCTTATGATGAAGCCATGCTTCAGAATAGCCTTTGTCATCTCTTGCAACAGGTATCGGACTTCTTTTGCCTCCTTGGTAATATTTAACCGATTCAAAAAATTCAGTAGGAGAATATTTGGATAAATCGTGCAAAAATCCCCTAAGTGGTATTCCTGCTTTTATAGAAAGCTTAAAAACTAACCATTTATGTTTTGTAATTGTTTTTAAATGTCCAAAAAAATTTTTTATTTTCATTTCTAACCTCTTTTACTTATAGTTATTTATTTAAAGCTTCAAGTAATTCTTTCCAAGCTTTTTGTCTATGAGTATGTCCTAATTCTTCCTCTGTTAAGTCATTCATAACTTTATCATATCCATCAGGTATAAGTAATGGTCCAAAAGTTAATTTTCCCATAGTTCCGCACTTTTTAGCAATCTTACCTTTTGTTTCTCCTTTACATACAATTTTGTTTCCATCCTTAAGTATCGCAGTTAATACACATATAAACTTAGCGCCTCTATTCTCATCTTCTACATCTTTCATTTCTTCTAGCAATAAGTTAACTGCTGTCTCTTGTGTAGGATGGTCTCCTCCGTATCTTGCTGAATGTACACCGAGGTCTTCCGATTTAGTGCATCTACCATAATTCCTGCATCATCTGCAACTACTATTTTATTTATATTATTCCTTATGCAGAATTCTTTTACAGCCTTTGCTTTAATATAAGAATTTTCTTCAAATGTTTCACCATTTTCTTCTATTTCTTCATCAAATCCAATATCTTTTAATGTAATTAGTTTTACATCATATCCATTATAATCTAAGAAATTTTGCACTTGTTCCTTCTTTGCTTTATTAGTTGTTGCATATATAATTTCCATTTATATTTCCTCCTTTTAATTTCCTTTAGAATTTTAACACAGAAGTTCCTTTTTTTCAATCTTTTATTTTCAATTCACCTCTAAATATATCTTACAAAATCTTTATTTAAAATTAATAATATATAAATTGACTTTAATGTATTTATAGATTAGAATAGTAATATAAATTTATATGGGGGCGATTCTGTTGAAAAAACGTACTAAAATATTCATATTTGTTATAGTTTTAATCACACTATTGATACAAGCTACTTCTCTTGCTACTTCTTCTAAATTTGATGCACTAAAATCTATTAATGTAAATGATATTAACTTAAATAGTATTGATAAAAGCAAGGTCAATGAATTAAGAGAAGCTCTAAACTCAATAGACGTAAACAAGCTTGACTCATCTGCTGTTGTTAACACAATAAATAAAAATGATATAAAGACTGGTAATATCACATCTAACTCTATTGATATAAATTCAATAAATATAGATGAAGTTTTAAACATATATGAAGATTTATCAGAAATTGTATCAAATGAAGATATTGCTGACCTTTTGAAAGATAACTCAAAGCTCTTAGTAGAAGCAGGTCTTGATAAGGATGCTATATCAACATCTGAAACATTACTTAGGACATTTGACTCAAGTGCTGTTGTAGATATTGTTAGAAATGACCTAGATTTAGATAAACTTATAGAAATGTATAAAAATGGAGCATCTTTAGAAAATATCATAAAATCAATAATTACAGGAACCTCTACTCAAACTAAAATAAAAATAGTCTTTACCTTATTGTTTGCTAACTTCTATGTCAGAGTATTTTTCGTTGTTATGATATTTATTGCAATATATTCAATATTTGTAACAAGTCTAATTTTTTCAAAAGCTCGGAAGAAGTAAATTTGGTGCAATAGTTCCTCTTTACAGAGACATTGTTCATTTGAAAATATGTCATCTATCGCCTTGGCTTTTATTACTTCTATTTATTCCTGTGCTTGGATGGCTAATGCTAATGGCTGTTGCAATTATTGGAAGATTCGAACTTTCTAAAAGTTTTGGACATGGTTTCTTATTCGGCTTAGGTTTATTATTCTTCCCAATATTATTTAGAAGTATAATTGCATTCTCAAGTAATGAATACGTTGGTGATGATATTTATGATGAAGAAGATGAAGAAGACTAAAATCTTGAGTATTATGTAGAAAATTCTACATAATACTTTATTTTTTTGAAAATTTGTAGTATAATGGTAATGGAAGTTTTGTATAAAGGAGAAAAAACTATGTGGTATATTTGGTTAATTGCAGCTGGTGTATTTTTTGTTGCAGAAATTATAACTGTTGGTTTTATGATTTTCTGGCTAGGAATTGCAGCTTTAATTACTTGCATTGTTAGTTTATTTACATCTAACTTGATTATTCAAATGTCAGTATTTGTAGTACTTTCTGCTTTACTACTACTGCTTACTAGACCATTTGTTGATAAATTTGCAAATAACAAAGAAACAGTACTTACAACTAATGCATATTCAATAATTGGGAAAAAAGCTATAGTTACAAAATCGATAAACCCAGTAACACATATTGGTCAAATAAAAGTTGGTTCTGAAAAATGGACAGCAAAATCTTTAGACGATAAAGAAATCTCTGAAGGAGACACAGTCAAAGTCGAAGGTATTGATGGTGTTAAAGCAGTAGTTTCTAAAATTTAGTTTTTAATGTTCTTATATATATTATAAAAGGAGGAAATTTTTATGTGGTTTTTAATAGTATTACTTGCAATCATTCTTATAATTGCATTTAAATCAATTAAAATCGTTAAACAAGCTGAGGTATACATCATTGAAAGATTAGGAAAATATCATAAAATTGCAGACGCTGGTCTTACAATTATTATTCCTTTCTTTGATCATGTACGTTCTGTTGTTAGTTTAAAACAACAAACAATGGATATTCCACCTCAAGGAGTTATTACAAAAGATAATGTTACAATAACAATAGATACTGTAGTTTTCTACAAAATTACAGACCCTGCTAAAGCAGTTTATGAAATTCAATCTTTAAGAAAGGGTATCGAATACTTAGCTATTACAACAATTCGTGATATCGTTGGTAAAATGGACTTAGACGAAACATTCAGTTCAAGAGACATGATAAACGATCATCTAAGAGTTATTCTTGACGAAGCTACAGACCAATGGGGCTGTAAAGTTGATAGAGTTGAAGTAAAAGATATTACACCACCAGCTGATATTCGTGATGCAATGGAGAAGCAAATGAACGCAGAAAGAAATAAAAGAGCTGCTATCCTTCAAGCTGAAGGTGAAAGACAATCTGCAATCACAATAGCTGAAGGTCAAAAAGAAGCTGCTATTCTTCAAGCAGAAGCTGATAAAGAAGCTAAAATTAGACGTGCAACTGGTGAAGCCGAAGCTATAAAGAAAGTTGCTGAAGCTAAAGCTGATGAAATCGAACTTGTATATTCTGCAATTAAGAAAGCAAATCCTGATGACAAATTAGTTCAAATCAAATCACTTGAAGCTTTAAAAGAAATTGCTGATGGAAATGCAAATAAAGTATTCATTCCTTTTGAAGCAACAAAAGCTTTATCAGGACTAGGAGCAGCTGCTGAAGTACTAAAAAAAGATTCTTCAAAATAAATCAAATACATAAATAAAAAAATCGTACTCTGATATCAGAGTACGAATTTTTTTATTCTTAAATTATTTTAGATATATATTTCTAAATATGAAATTAATAAATATGCTACATAGTAAATTGCTTCAACTAATATAAATGTTTTTAAGAATTTTGTATTATCTTCTTCCCCACATATTGCTTTTACTGCAAAGAATGTAAATACAGTACTAATAACTGTGCAGAATGCTGATATTGGAGTTAATACTTTTGATATACTTGAACTTATTAATCTAAGTAATGATAATACGCTTACAACTATTGTTGGTATTTTTGCTGCTGTCATTGCTGTAAATATTGTAACAAAAGACTTTTTATTATCTTTGTTGCAAGCATATACTGCTAACGATAATACTACTAGTCCTAATACTGGTGCAACTAGTGTTTTTATTATTCCTAAAACATTCTTGAAGAAATTATACTTAAAGAATCCGCTAAATGTGTAATATGTTGATATATGTAATATACCCACAGCAATAGTCCATACTAAAACAAGAATTATTGCATACTGAAAATCTTTATGTCCTTTATCTTCTGCTATTTCTTTTAATCTTACTAATGGTCTTTTTACCATCTCTGAAATAAACCCTGTTGTTGCTTTTGCATCTTCTTTGATGTTAACATTCTTTATTGTTTCTTTTACTTCTTGTGCAGTTTTTACAGTTTCCTCTTTAAATTCATTTTTGATTTCTTCTTTATTTGTCTCTTGGTTAACTGTGTGTTCTTTGTTTTCATTTTCTTCCATAACGTTTCCCCCTTATAATTCTATGGTATTTATGAGGGTATTATACTACATTAATTTTATTTTGTCATCACTTTTCATGAAAAAAGTTCAGGACATATCTCCTGAACCTTCTTAAATTTTTATTGTATACCATATTTTTTCTTAAACTTGTCAGCTCTACCACCTGTTGTATTTTGTTTTAAATTACCTGTCCAATAAGGATGGCATTTTGAACAAATATCAACACTCATTGATTTTTTTGTTGATTTTGTTTTTATTACATTTCCACATGCACATGTTATTGTTGCATCTGTAAATTCTGGATGTAAACCTTCTTTCATTGTGTAATTCACCTCTTTCTTTTTTATGTATCTATTAGAAATTATTTTTCTTTGTTTTCATCTTGATGTTCAGAAACATATTGTGCCGATTCCTTTAATTGGTCTAAGTATGGTATTTTTGAAACTAACTTTGATACTATATTAAATAGACATGCAATTATTATTATTAACATTCCTATTTTTTTCCAATATTTTGCTAGCATATATTTAATCCCCTCCTAAACCACTTTTTTTCCGTATTATTAATTATACATTCTTTTTAGGAGTTTGTCAATGAATATAATTAATTTTGTCTACTTAATAAAATGAACTCTATATAAATATAGAGTCCAAATTTTATATCTGTTAAATTAATTTCTTGATTCAACAAGAATCTTTATTCCTGTTCTGTCCTCTCCTTCAACTTCAACCTCTGCAAAAGCTGGTACACATACTAAATCGACTCCAGATGGTGCTACAAACCCCCTTGCTATTGCAACCGCCTTAATTGCTTGATTTAATGCTCCTGCTCCAATTGCCTGCATTTCTGCCTTGTTACTTTCCTTTACCAAACCTGCAATAGCCCCTGCTACTGAATTTGGATTTGATTTTGATGAGATTTTTAAAACTTCCATTGTTTGTGCCTCCTCTAATTTATTTTTTTGTTTCATTTGAACATTAATATTTATATTACATTTGGCAAACAATGTCCAGTACTTTTTGGAAAAAAGTGGAAGTTTCGGTCGCGTAATTTGCATATTTTTCGACATTTTTTAGGCATTAACTCTTGTAATTTTTCTTGTTCTACAAGTTTCTTCATCTATTTCAAATATACAACCATTTAATATACATTCTCCTTTTGCAACTCTATACTTTTCAGGTAGAGTCGTTGTAAATCTTTTAAGTGATGCCTCTATATCCATACCTATAACAGATTCTTTAGGTCCTGTCATACCTATATCTGTAATATATCCTGTACCCTTACTTAAAATTTTTTCATCTGCTGTTTGAACATGAGTGTGAGTTCCAAATACTGCTGATACTCTTCCATCTAAATGGTAACCCATAGCAATCTTTTCGGCCGTTGCTTCTGCATGAAAATCTACAATTATTATATCTACTGTGTCTTTTATCTTTTCAATTATCTTATTACAAACTAAAAATGGATTTTCTGAAAGTACGTTCATGTCTGTTCTTCCAATTAAATTAATTACAGCAATTTTTTTATTCTTACAATCATAAATTCTATATCCTTTACCGCAAACTCCTTCTGGATAATTTGCAGGTCTAATTAATCTTTTATCATCTATAAATGTAAATATATCTTTCTTTCCCCATGTATGGTTGCCCATTGTAACTGCATTTGCGCCACATTTAATAATTCCATCAAATAACTTTTTTGTAATTCCCATTCCTTCTGCAACATTTTCTCCGGTTTACTATTATAAAATCTATATTATTTTCTTTCTTTATATTTTCTATTTCCTTTGATAACTTATTTAAGCCATCTTCTCCAACTAAATCACCAATAACTAATATATTCATCTGTCTTTCTCCTTTCTTCCTTAATATGATACTACAAATTATCATTTAAGGCAAGGGCTAGACTTGAAAACATTTATTTATGACATATGACTATTTATTTTATAAAACATATAAATTTTATTTATATATATATAAATATGATGTTTCATATATGAATTTATCTGTTTTTATATATATAGGATAAAATGTAGAAAAATGTCATAATATGAAAGGAAGAAATTATGAAAGTTGAAGATGCTATAAAAATGTTTAAACAGGCCTATACAGACAGTATTGTACTTGTTAAAGTTGGAAGCTTCTTCCATGCATATGGTAGAGACTCCTATATTTTATCCTATCTTTTTAATTATCAATTAAAAAATTTTCAAAATAACCATAGTACATGTGGTTTTCCTATATCATCATTAGATAAAGTTTCAAACAGGCTAGAGCAACTTGAAATAAATTATATTGCTTTGGATAAAAGCCAAGATTTCAAAATAACAGAGAAAAAAGATTTCACAGATAATAAATATAGCAAAATATATAGTAAAGCTCATAATTATATAAGCATAAAAAGTAGAATTGATACTATATATCAGTTCTTACTTGAAGGCATGGCTGAAGATAATATATTAGATAAAATAATAGAAGTTGAAAAAATAATATATTAGTGATCGGTTAAAAAATCAGTACTCTCGAGTGTAATGTTTGCACCCGAGAGTATGTAATTTTTTAAATATTATGCCTTGATTTACCCTATAAATTAAGGTATAATTAGAAAGGAAATAAATTTCTAAAGAAAACTTAAGCATAACCAAAGGAATACCTAATTACCATACTAAATGGGATATTCGTGAAAGAACTCATTTAGATAAAACATTCTCAAAAAACTTGGAAATACATATTTTAGAGTTAGATAAATTTAAAGATGGACAAGATAATAAGGAAAAAGATGACTGGATAAAATTTATTAAAGAAGGGGGCAAGGCAAAAATGGATGGTAAAGTTGAAAAAGCTTTAAAAGAAGCTCAAGAAGAACTTGAGAGGCTTACAGAAGATCCAGAAATGGAAGATGTCTACTATCAAAGGATAAAAGACTTAAG